>CAZKNI010000209.1:0-2598 GCA_964554055.1 uncultured Phycisphaerae bacterium
TGGTTGTTGTTGCGATTATCTCTGTCTTGATAAGCGTGCTTTTACCGGCACTTTCGACAGCACGGCAACTTGCTCAAGGTCTTAACTGCCTTAATCAACTCAGACAAACAAGTATAGCAACTCAAGCGTATGCTTCCGATAACAACATGATAATATTTCTCGGAACGGCAGGAACTCCGCCTAATACAAGTTGGAGAAGATGGATGCAGCCGTTGTTTCCGATATATCTGAATAATCATAATATAATTAGATGCCCGTATTATCCGCCTTACGAAAAAGACCTTACCTTTCATCCGATTAACGGAAACTGGCGCTGGTACGCCTACGGAATTACGGAAAATAGTGATTATGAATATTATCAAGACGATGCATGCAGACATGAAATATTTCCCGGAGATAATCATGTATGGACACTTAATATGCAAAAGTTAGCATATCCGTCCAAGTGTATCGTGCACATTGACAGTATTGATACGCTTTGGATGAAGCAACGTTCGATAATCAGTTCGCATGGAGGCGGAACAACTTATGCTCATTTAAGACATCTGCGAAAGGCAAATGCAGATTTTGCTGACGGTCATGCAGAGATGCTTGACGAAGGAAAATTAGCGGAATGCGGATTTAGCTGCCCTTATCCCTAAAATTAAGCTATGTCATTATTCATTGTAATCTCAAAAGCAAAAAATTTGAATACGGAAATATTGTTTATGAAGACATTGAAAATTATCTGTATTGGCATGTGTCTATTGTCAAGCGTTAATGCTTGTTTTGCACAAGATATTTCCGTAGCTACACTCGTAAAAAATCAAAAGCCTAAAGGAATAATTGTCATACCTGAAAGGGCATCAAGTGCGGAAAAATTCGCATCAAACGAATTACAAATTTATATCAAAAAAATAAGCGGCGCATCTCTGCCAATCATCGCTACGAATAATATTAAATTTGATAAACCCGCTATCGTTGTCGGAAAACATTTCGCTTCAAAAGAAATAATTACAGAACTAAATCGAAGATATCCTAAAAAATACGATGCGTTTGCTGTCGTTAGCAAAAATGATAAACTTTTTATTGTCGGCAGATGTGAGAGCGCAACCGTCTGGGCGGGTTGGGACTGGCTTGAATCTCTCGGAATCGATTGGCTATTTCCCGGAAAATTAGGCGAATATATACCCAAAATGAAAAATATATACATAAATCCGATGGAAAAATATGACGCTCCAAGACTTGATTATCGCGGCCCGTGCGGGCAAGACGTATTGAAAATTGATTCAAAAAAAGCATCATTCAAAGAAAAAAAGTCTGTGGCGACGTCTCTGTTTCTAATGCGAATGCGTAGAAATTTTGCATTTACGGGACTGAATGAACACAAAAAGTATGACCCGAAATGGGATTGGGTTCGAAAAGACCGCGCATATTATGTGGACGGCGGACATACATATAAAATATTCTTGCCTCCGTCAAAATATTACAAAAATCATCCGGAATGGTTCAGATTATTTAACGGAAAACGTCAAAAAGGAATAAACGCTCAAGTATGTTATACAAATAAAGAAGCTGCTAAAGAATTTGCCAAAAATATATTAAAACGAGCAAAATTCAATATAGAAAAGTGCGGCATTTCACCTGACAGAATTATTTTGGTCGTTTCGCCGAATGATTGCAGACCTACACGATGTGAATGCAACAAGTGCATAAAACTGCTCGATAGAAATAAATCATCATCGTCTCAAGTAACTTTATTCGCAAATCAAGTTGCAAAAATTGTGCGACAAGTATATCCCGATGTTCGAATAGCTTTTTATGCTTATGATGATTATTCCATGCCGCCCGAACATGTTAAGCCAATTCACGGTGTTTGCCCGCGCGTAGCGTTTTGGGTTTGGAGCGGCTCATTCGGAGCAAATCACGCTAAGCCAATGTTCAGCCAAGCAAATCACAGATATCGCGCCGCATTTATCGAATGGGCAAAAATGAGTGATTATATTTACTCGAGGGTATATTACGGACATTATCGCTGGTTCACACCTTGGCCTAAGATTACACAAATGTCTTATGATATCAAGACGATGTCGAAACAGATAGCAAACTTTCAAGGAATGTGGAGTGAATCATATTTTCATTGGGGCACACAGGGACTCAACTTTTATCTGTATTCAAAACTGATGTGGAATCCGGAAATAGATGTTGAAAAAACAATTCGAAATTATTGTCAAAAGGCTTTCGGGCCTGCAGGGCCAGCTATCCGTAAATATTTCAATATTTTGCAAAAGCGAATGGACAGCATCGGTTATGTCTGCGGATATACCGTCGAGATATCGAAGCTATTGACTCCTAAAATTATCCGCGAATGCAATGTGTATATTGATAAAGCGGAAAGTTATCTCGATAAAATGGATTCGGGAATGAAATGGCGAACGAAACTCGTAACGGAAGCTTGGCGAGCAAGTGCAAAGTTCGGCAGAGCAGTAAACTTATTCGTCAATCGAAAACCCGCTAAAGGCGACCGTCAGCGTATCCTTGAATTATGCAAACAAGTCGATGAATTCTCGAAAACCGAATTAGGACAATGGGCATTTTGCAGAAATATAGCAGCTGGCA
>CAZKNI010000210.1:0-5589 GCA_964554055.1 uncultured Phycisphaerae bacterium
ATAATAAAACAATTCTTTGCATAAAATAACTTATCGATGCAAATTTTTCCGCTTTCTCGCCCTTGTAGCAGCTCGCGTACTCTCCGCAATTGTTCTGCTTGTCGAAACAAAAGCATCGAGGTCTTGAAATAGCCAATTCGAACGCGGAACAGGTTGACGTGACGAATCAAAGACTTTCAATCGGCAATGATCCACCAAATAACGAATTGCAAATCTGTCGCACATTGCCTCCTTTCTTCTGGGATTTCGTCTTGCGCGAAATACGAGATAATGATAAAACTCATGCAAAAATACGAACAAAGCAAGTTGATATGCATTTTCGACTTTTATATGATATGTGGGCTTCCACCATGAATTTCGAAACGATATAGCTTTCGCTATCGATGTTTCTATTTTCATCGGATATTTATTGTTTCTGCCGATGTTTATATAAATTCTAGCGGGATGAGAGGCAAATGTCCCCGAATATTTTGCGCCACGAGAATATCTCACAACAACTTTCAATCTTCCCGTCGCCCAACCTTGAGTGGCACGAGTAAACATAGACTCTATTCGCTTGCTACTTAATTCTGTATGATTGATAATTTCCATATCGGCAATAATAACAGCTTATGGAAAAAGAACCCGCAATCAAACAAAGGAAACAGCCCTAAATCAAATTCCTTCGAATATCTCACCGAGACTCATATTCAATGCTCTGGCAATTTTATATAACGTTACGATAGATGCGGCACTTCTTCCCGTTTCTACTTGCGAAATCTGAGATTGAGTTACTCCTACTCTGTCAGCTAACTGCTGAGTTGTCAATCCAGCTTCACGCCTCAATTGACGAAGCCTCGCCCCTATCACTTTATGTATTGTCTGATCCGTCGTCAGATATATTCCTCGCTTCGACAACGCACATTCTATCGTCGGAAGAAGCCGATTTTCATCGACAGGCTTTTGTAAATAATCACAAAATCCGTCATGGATAGCTTGCAACGCTGTTTCGAGCGAAGGAGAATTCGTGAGTATCACAGCACAAGTATAACGATGATTTTCACGCATTTGCTTAATTATATCGAACGGATTTATATTATCCGGAAGATTCAGCTCGGTTATCACGAGATGATATTTATCGCTGCTTTCTACATTTGAGCGAATCTCTTCGGAATTGGTCGCCATTACAACATTATACTGATGTTTTGTGAGGACATCCGCACACGCCTGAGCCGCTTGCTTGTCGTCATCTATTACCAGTATATTTATTTGTTCCGCTTTCATAATAATATCCTTTATTACATTAACAATATTACTGTTAATTCTCAAATAATTATAGCACCTATATTAGATAAAGCAATGTTATTGCATATTCACGAGTGACTTTAGCTCCTTAACTTCCAAATTATCTAAAAATCTGAATTTCCCCTCGCCCACACCCTTTAATTGTAATGTTCCAAGCCCTATACGTTCAAGTTTTTTAACTGATAAATTACACTTGGCAAGCATCCTCCGTATTTGGCGATTTTTGCCTTCCGTAAGAGTAATTTCAAGAACGGAATGTGTTCTGCCACGCTTAATAATTTTCACTCGCAAAGCTCGTGCCTTTCCGTCGGAAAGCCAAATACCTTTTGTCATTCTTTCGACTAATGTCCCGTCAACAGGGCCATTCACCGCAACCCTATACGTCCGAGGAACGCTGTGCCTCGGATGGGTAAGCCTCTTTGTCAATTCGCCATCGTTCGTAAGCAACACAAGCCCCTGTGAATCTTTATCAAGCCTGCCAACAGGAAACAGCCTATACTGATTGATAAGCTTTGTCGGCAAGAAAGACAGGATATTTCGTCTTCCAAGCTCATCTTTGACAGTGCAGACAATTCCCTTAGGCTTGTTCAAAAGAACATACATATCTTTAGGTGCTGTTGCTTTTATCTTTTCACCGTCAACCTCAATACGGTCGGATTGAGGGTCAACCATAACGGGCATAGAATCGCGCACTTCGCCGTTGACGGTTACTCGGCCTTCGGTGATTAATTTCTCACACATACGCCGAGAACCTAAACCTGCACGTGCTAATACTTTTTGTAATCGCTCCTTAGCCATAATAAATAACTTTCATTCTCAAATCATTTTTCTTATAAAATTTCTGTCATATGTCGATGGCTATGGCACTCAATATTGACAGCCACCGGCAATGACGCAATATGGCAGGGTGCAGCTTCTATCAAAACTGCAAGAGCTGTTATGCCTCCGCCCATACCCATTGGCCCTATTCCCAAACTATTTATGCGTTCACAGAGCCTCTTTTCAAAAGTAGAATAATAGCCTTCATTATGGCAAGAGTCAAGTTTTCTAAGCAAAGCTTTTTTCGCGAGAAAACAGCTATACTCGAAATTTCCACCTATTCCAACGCCTACAACAAAAGGCGGACATGCATCTGCTCCGGCATTTTTAACCGTTTCGATTATAAAATGCTCTACTCCTTCGACGCCGTCAGAAGGTTTAAGCATACAAAATCGGCTGCGATTTTCACATCCTCCGCCTTTCAGCATTACACTAATTTTAAGTTTGTCGCCTTCGACAAATTCATGATAAATAATAGCTGGCGTATTTGTTTGCGTATTTTTACGTTCATATATCGGGTCATAAACAATACTTTTTCGCAAATAGCCTTCCCGATAGCCACGCTCTACGCCTCGATTGATTGCATCAAACAAATTGCTCCCTTCGGGCGAAAGAATCGTTTCGCAACCTTGTTCGACAAAAACAATCGTAACACCTGTATCCTGGCAAAGAGGATATTGCTCCGTTTGTGCTACTCGTGCATTTTCCAATAATCGCTGAAAAATATTTCTAGCTCGCTGATTATCTTCTCTTTCGTAAGCTTTCTCGATAGCTATAATCACATCTTCGGGCAATTTATGTGCCGCTTCTATACAAAGATTCTTCACGGTATCGACAACAGCTTCAAATGATATTGTACGCATATATTCATATCCCTTTTCATTTACTCAAAAATTAATGCGAATAATACGAAATTCCCTTTTAGGATTGCAACTCTCTATATAACAATTTGCTTAATTTTGTGATTTCAGTAATCCTCAGACTCTTCCGCTCCCTGTCCGACAAGATAAATTCTATCTTTACCGGAACGTTTAGCCTCTAAAAGAGCAGAATCCGCACGCTCTATAAGCTCTTCAATATTATCAGCGTCCCATGGGTAACTTGCTAATCCTCCGGAAATCGTAAGCCTGCCAACAGCATCAGGGCCGAGCCTCGGAAAATAATGTTGACGAAGAAGCTTTCTGAATCTTTGCATTATCGCAAGAGCGGAACGAGGATGTTCGCTATCAGGCTGACGACGCTGCTGCCAATCCCACAAAATTACTGCAAATTCATCTCCCCCATAACGAACAGCTAAATCTTTACGCCTAATACAACGCTTGATTAGCATAGCTGACTCTCGTAAAATTTCATCACCTGCTCCGTGTCCGTATGTATCGTTATAATGCTTAAAATCGTCAAAATCAAAAATTACAAGCGTTATACGAAATCGTTCCACTTTGGCGCGTTCGAACAGCCTTTCGAGAACTTCTTGCATAAATCGCCTATTTGCGAGTCCGGTCAGCTCATCCGTATTTGCTAACTCCTTTAACTTAACTTGAGAACGTGCCAGCCTGACTAATCCGGGAACGATTTGTTCGAGAAAATCTATCGCCCTTCTATCTGCAACCGTATTTTCAGATATTAACAAATCCAATCTGCCAAACTCCTTACTTGCCTCGCTTAAGGGAAATGAAAAATTGTATGTATCCGTCTCTCGTCCGGCACTCGCTGTTTCATTCTCGATTGTAATTTTTGCTGATTGAGCATTTAGCAAAAAAATAGCTGACCAACAAATTCGTCCGAGCAACGCTGATAACCCCAACTCCGCTGCATGAACAAGTTCCGCTGATTCTCTTAGAAAATCGCCCGCATACTGAGCGTGAGAAATATCAAATTGACTCTCGACAAAATATTCATCACTCAAAACATTTCCGGTTGAAGCATTTATCTTCGTCTGAAATAGCTTCGCCAGAACCCCGTTAATCTCATTTGATATCAAAGGAAAAATTAAATATTCGTCAGCTAATCCACGATATATCATCTCTCGCGCAATAGGCTCATCATATACATCCGCCAACAATATAATTTTTGTTGCATTTTTGCAAATTTTTCTGTATCCCGACAACGCAGACTCTATTTCATTCTTATCGCACGAGAGACGAATAAAAACCGATTGAAATTCCTCTTGAGCAAGACGTATCATTCCAGCTATCAAATTATCCTCAAAAACATAATCAGCTGACGGATAAACACGTTCGATTTTCTCCGCAGAATCCTCATCCACAGCGACAATCAATGCCCTTTTTAGCTCAACGGATTTGTCCGATATGCTTACTGTCATTTCTTTTCGTTTCCTTTTTCGTCTGTCTCATCCAAATTTATATCAAGCAGATAATCAGGTCCTAATAATGCCTGCAATTCGTCTTCCGTTAGCTCCGCACGCACAAAATCCACTTGAGATGCACTTTCAACTTCTGCATTCTGCGAGTGTTGCAAATTATTCTTTTTCGTTATCCGCTCTTCCGTTGATTTATCTAACTCATTTTCATTATTTAAGTTGTCCAAACTTTCGTGCGACACATCTTTCGCTTCGGAATTCGAAAATATCTTATTGAGCAACTCGCAAAGCTCCGAGGGACTTGAAACAAATTTGACTGAAGGTGTTTTCCCGTTCGGCTTAAAATATGAAAACACAGGCCTTAATGAATACATAATTATGTTTTTAACAATCCCTGATTTAGCTAGCGGCAATATTGCAGAATTATAAACGTCAAAAACAACGGCACTGTCAATAACAACAACACGAGCTTCAATCGCTAAAATAAGTTCCGAAATCATCTCATAAATATCGCTAAATTCAGTAATTTCAAATCGTTGCGCACATTCCTTGTAATAGCTATCTTCTTCGATAACTCTAAGCCAAACAATATCCGCTTGTTTTCTCCGCTCAGCCCGTGCCATCAAATATTACTCCGAAACACTATTTTCCATTAACATTCTATTATTAGTATAATCGATATGCCCCAAAATTCCAAATTGCTTACAAAGAATTCGGAAAACAGAAAAACGCCTATGAAATATGTTGGCCAACATCCGAAAGAGGCAATTCGACAACAAACGTCGTTCCCTCTCCCTGCTTACTGGTAAATGTAATTTTCCCCCCCATTTTGGTTACGATAGCTTTTACAATATTCAGCCCCAATCCGCTACTCGCCTCCGCCGTTTTTCGAGCATTACTTGCACGATAAAACTCCTCGAATAGCTTAGGTTGATCTTCCTCGGGTATTCCCATTCCCGTATCACTCACCGTAAGAACATACTTATCCCCTCTTCGCTTTCCGGAAATTTCTATTCGTCCGCTATCCGTATATTTGATTGCATTAGACACCAGATTTCCGATTATATCGGAAATATCCCGCTCACGTGCCAAAATTACCGTATCTTCATCTTCAAATTGTATCTCTAATTCCAAACCTTTATTTTCCGCTTGCTGAGAAAACATCT
>CAZKNI010000211.1:0-7298 GCA_964554055.1 uncultured Phycisphaerae bacterium
GCTCGTCATTGCGAGGAACGAGCCCGAAGGGCGAATGACGAAGCAATCTATTTCCTGAAAAGCAATTTTGTCTGTATTACATATTTTCGAAAATGCTTCCTCACGTCCAAAGTTTCGCGAAGCGAAACGAAGCGCATAAACAGGCTCTGCCTGTCAATCATCAATCCTCAATCTTCAATCATCAATCTCTTAAATCTCTTCTTCTCAATCCGCAATCCGCAATCTCTTCAGCTCGTCATTGCGAGGAGCGAAGCGACGCGGCAATCTCTTCATTCAATCATCAATCATCAATCTCTTTCTCCCCTTTTCAAAAACAACAACAAAACTTGTTCCGACAAATGCTTTTCAGCTAAGAGTCGGAAAAATCCCAAAAACTCTCTAAATCCTATATTCGAGAAAAAATCATTCTTGCCCGATATATTCAATCGCTGCCTTTATCGAATCTATGCTCACATCATCAACAATTTCAACTCTTCCTATCTTATTCGGAAGAACAAATCGAATTTTTCCCGATTTGACTTTTTTGTCGCGTTTCATCAGCTCATATAAAACGGAAAAGTCCAACTCACTTAATCGAATTGGCAACTGATATTCCTTAATAAGATTTTCCATTTCGGAAAACTCTTCCGGCGAAAACATTTTTCTCTCAACCGCGATGAATCCCGCTGCTATCATTCCGAGCGCAACCGCTTCGCCATGCCTTAACTGGTATAGACCGGCAGACTCGATAGCATGCCCAATGGTATGCCCATAATTCAAAATCGCACGTAAATTTGCTTCCCGCTCGTCAGCGGAAACAACCTCTGATTTTATTTTGCAATTCCGAGCGAGTAAATCTTCTATAAGCGAGCTATCCAACGAAAGAATCTTATCACGATGTTTCTTATGATATTCGAAAAAGTCGAAGTCTCTTATTATGGCATGTTTTATGCTTTCCGCCAATCCCGCCCGTATATCCCTTTGCGAGAGTGTCTTAAGCGTATCCGTATCCATCAAAACCGTTTTGGGCTGATTGAACAAACCGATTAGGTTTTTGCCTTTCGGATGATTGACAGCTGTCTTTCCGCCAACGCTGGCATCTATATCCGCTTCAAGCGTCGTCGGAACTTGAACAAAGGGAATCCCTCTAAGCCAAGTGCCTGCTATAAAACCGGTTAAGTCTCCTATTACACCTCCGCCAAGAGCTACGAGCACATCGGAACGTTCGATTTTCGCATCATACAAAAAATCATATATCTTTTTCGCTACTTCAATCGATTTGCTTTTCTCGCCGGGCTCCGTAACATAACTAAAAACCTCAAACCCCGATTGCTTTAAGGATTGTTCTGCACGCTCACCATAAAAATTATAAACATTCTCATCGGAAATCAGCGCCGCTTTCTTAGCGGACACGACTTCACGCAAATAATCGCCTATCGTATTCAGCAATCCGGAACCTATATAAATAACATAAGAACGTTCAGCCAGCTCTACATTTACCGTTTTCATCTCCGATATCCTCATTTACGTTTACTAAAATAAGATTTTCCTACGTATGTCTTCTTGTCAGAACTTTTTGCTATATAAATCCTTACAATCAAATATAACAATACTAATATAGCAATCAAGCCCAAAAATCCCTTAAAACTTTTATTGCCTTTGGAATCGTAAGCAGGCGAATAAGCCGGCATAATCGCCCCTATTAACACGGGAACAAGGATTTTTACGCTATTCTCTTGACAATCACAACGATTTGTGATAAGATATCCAATGATATAGATTTGCCTGCCTTTTCGGAACCCGGAGGGGTATTGTGACGTAAAACATTGTATAGGATGCAAGTATTTTGCATCGAAAGCGATTACAGACCAGCAGCGGTCGGGAGAAGTTAGAATAAGTTTGTTGCTGACAGGTTTTACCGTTCCGAAAACGGCACGAATGGCAATGAGTTTTGTTTGATAAGCAGAAAAATCGGCAAAAAGCTGATTGAGTGTAACAACTTTTATAGAATTTAAGTAATGTTTATGGGAGATGATATTATCGTATAATTGTTCGGAACAAGGCAATAATTCTGCGATAAGCCAAGCAGGTATTTGGCAAGGATTTTCCGGTAAGCTACGGATAAGCTGTTCCTGCCTATGAGTAAGGAAGCTAGCCAAAGGAGGCGAAGGAATGACGTTTTGAGTGCTTTGTGCGTAACTCTTTGCAGAACAACATATTAAAGCTGATAAAATTATCACAAGCATAACAAATTGACACTCTTTAAAAGCATGATGCTTGATTGTAACTTTTTTAATTATAAGCATTTGTGTTTTATTGGCAATACAATACGGTATTTTGTTAATTTTAAGTCGGTTTATCTTGACTAATTAGGAGTCTAATATTAAAATGTCCGCAATGGCAACATTAGCAATGAAAACAAAAAGTAAAACACGAAAACGTGTAACGAAAAAACGCAGCAGTAAGCCTGCGGGAGGCCTGCGGAGCTATTCAACAGCTATGCGCTTTCTCGGAACGTTTACCGATTACGAGCGTATGACTCGTGTCGGTTATAACCATACTACATTCAATTTGTCAAGAATGCAAAAAATACTTTCTGCAGTTAATCGGCCTCATCGTAAGTTCAAGTCGATTCATATTGCAGGAACAAAGGGCAAAGGTTCCTGCGCCCATATGTTAGCAAATATGCTTCAAGCATGCGATTATAAAGTCGGGCTATA
This sequence comes from uncultured Phycisphaerae bacterium, assembly GCA_964554055.1. Classification (GTDB taxonomy): domain Bacteria; phylum Planctomycetota; class Phycisphaerae; order JAAYCJ01; family JAAYCJ01; genus S014-18. The sequence goes on from CAZKNI010000211.1 coordinate 2,700, forward strand.
TACATCGCCTCATCTTGTAGATATGAGGGAACGAATCGTTGTCAACGGTAAAATTATCGATGAATCTGACTTTTTAAGGCTTCTTAATAAGCTCGTTCCCGTTTTGAAAAATTTCGATGACAAATCACGTCCGACATTTTTCGAAATAATAACAGCTATCGGCTTTATGTACTTTGCCGAGCAAGAAGTGGATATTGCTATAATAGAAACAGGTTTAGGAGGACGTTTGGACAGCACAAACGTTATCAAGCCCGAAGTGTGTGCAATTACCGCGATAGGATACGACCATACATATCAGTTAGGCAGCTCTTTAACAAGCATCGCTGAAGAAAAAGCAGGAATATTCAAGGCAGGCGTACCTGTTATAAGTGTTCCTCAAGCCCCTGAGGTCAAAAAAGTCCTGACAAAATCAGCTAAATCGGTCAAAGCACCTATTAAATTTACGGGAGACGATATCGATTTTAGTTATCGTTTCGAATCGAGCAGGATAACAGGGCCTCACACGAGGATTTGCCTGACAACAGACTTAAGCAAGTACGAGCATCTCCCTGTTCCGCTTCCCGGCGAGCATCAAGCTATAAATTGCGGTCTCGTATTAGCTGTTATCGATGTATTAAAAGCTAAAGGCTGGGAAATTGAAGACGACAAAGCCCTTGAAGGCTTGTCATGTACAAGGCTGCCGGGCAGAATGGAAATCGTATGTAACGACCCTCGCGTTTTAATAGACGGGGCACACAACCCTGCAAGCATAGAAGCATTGATTCGAACGATAGGCCAACACATAAATTACGATTCTATGGTTGTAATCTTCGGATGTGCCGCTGATAAAGACATCAACGGCATGCTCGAATATGTAGCTATGGGCGCAGACAAAGTTATTTTTACGCAAAGCAATTCTGTGCGTTCAGCTGACCCTGAGGAATTAGCGATAAAGTTTGAGGAACGCACGGGAAGAATGGCACAATGGGCACGGACATTGCCGGAGGCTCTTCGCATTGCTAATTCCGTTGTAACGCCTGGCGATTTGATTTGCGTTACCGGTTCGTTCTATTTAGCGGGAGAAGCTAAACGCTTTTTTATGGAAAATCGGCAATAACGATAATGAGTTCAGCTTCCAAGTCAAACCTAAATCCGTTACGCGGCATTATTCCCCCTATGATAACTCCTCTGCTTGATAGGGACACTCTCGATATTGAAGGGCTCGAAAAGCTAATCGAACATATTCTTGCCGGCGGCGTACACGGTCTTTTTATCCTCGGAACGACAGGAGAAGCCCCGAGTTTGAGCTATCGATTAAGGGCTGACCTTATTGAACGAACAACAAAGCAAGTTGCGGGAAGGGTTCCCGTTTTGGTAGGCATAACCGATACGTCTTTTGTCGAATCGATAAATATAGCGAAAAAATCAGCTGATTCCGGAGCAGATGCTCTTGTTTTGGCAGCTCCTTATTATTTCCCTGCGGGTCAACCCGAGCTTATCGAATACATTCAACACCTTTTACCTGAATTGCCTCTCCCTTTATTCTTATATAATATGCCTGGCTTGACAAAGGTTGCATACGAACCGGAAACAGTCAAAAAGCTTTCCGAGCTTGACAACGTTATAGGCTTAAAAGACAGCTCGGCAAACATGATTTATTTTCATCAGCTTCAATTTTTGCTCAAAGACAATCCTAATTTTTCATTATTAGTCGGCCCGGAAGAATTACTTGGCGAAACAATTTTGCTTGGAGGACACGGAGGCGTAAATGGCGGAGCAAACATATATCCTCAACTTTACGTAAATTTGTACGAAGCTGCTTGTGCGAAAAATTTGGAAAAAGTAGCGGAATGCCATTCGCTTATCATACGGATAAGCACAACGATTTACAGTATCGGAAAATACAAGTCAAGCTATCTTAAGGGTTTAAAATGTGCGCTGTCGTGTATGGGAATTTGCAGCGATTTTCTTGCGGAGCCTTTTCATCGTTTTCGCGAGCCCGAACGCGAAAAAGTTCGTTCAGCTCTGCGAGAATTAGCCCTGTTGAGATAAAATCGAATACTCATAAGGTTTCTTGCCCAGCCTTTCACGCATTTCGTTTTGGATTTGAATCATCTGTGAATGAATTTTCTTTACAAGCTCTTCGGGTGAATATTTTTTGATTTCATCGGGCGTGAACGGTTCGCTGAACGATACGTGAATAGGACAAAACGGTTTTGGCCCCGGAGAAGTTCGAGGCCAAGCATCATAGGCGCCTTCTATTACGACGGGAATTATCGGAACGCGTGCCTTTTTCGCAAGCAAAGCAAGGCCCGGCTTAAATTCCCTGATTCGTCCGTCAGACGTTCGAGTAGCTTCGGGAAACATCAACACGGCACGATTATTCTTAAGCCGACGAAGCGTCTCTTTGATAGCGGATATGTCCGCTTCTCCTCGCCTGACAGGAAAAGCATTCAAAGAAACAATAAGTCTTTTGAAAACAGGATTTCTGAATAGCGAATCGCGAGCCATATAATCTATCTCTCTATCGAGCCCATATCCGACCAAAACAGGGTCAAAAAAACTCTGATGATTGCTTACAAGAATAATAGGTCCTGCTTGAGGAACAAAATGACGATTATATACCCTTCCGAAATGCAAACAATTCAAATACAATCTGCACCAGATTCGTCCGAAGCGGTACCAAAGCCTCATCTTTTCGACTCCTTTCGTCTCTGTTCAATAAGATTGATTATTTGCTCGACGACCTGTTCTATTGTCAAATCGGTTGTATCTATTACAATAGCATCTTCGGGAACGACGAGCGGGCTGATTCTTCGCGTTTTGTCGCGATTATCACGTTCGATAATTGCTTGTAAAATCTGTTCGTAATCGGCATCATAGCCTTGCTCTTTAAGCTGACGATAACGTCTGTTGGCACGTTCTCGCGGATTGGCATTCATATATATTTTTAGCTCGGCATCTTTAAACACAACGGAACCCTGATCCCTGCCTTCGGTTATTACATTCGGATATTGACTTGCGATTTGACGTTGTTTTTCGACCAGTGCGGAGCGTATCTTGCAATTCGTAGCGAGCTTACTGGCAAGCTCGGATATCTCTTCGCTACGAATTTTATCCGTTACGTCTTGACTATCAAGAAAAACACGTACATCACCGCTATCGTATTCGAATGATATTTTCGAGCTCTTTAAACAGTCTGCTATCTTCTCCGCACAAGAAGCATCGATTCCCGCTTGATGTGCAAGCAACGCTGCACATCTATAAGTTGCGCCCGTATCGAGATATATCCAGTTCAATTTATTAGCTATCTGTCGAGCAACACTCGATTTTCCGCTGCCCGCTGGGCCGTCTATTGTTACAATCATTTCACACTCGCAACTCTTAATAACTTTGATTCGAAAATTACGAATTCCTATCGGAAACGCACAAAAAATCCTTTTCACTCGAATCATAAATAACTTTTACATATTTATGACAACAGGCTCATCTACGCAATATTTTATCAGCTTCGACCTGTCTATTTCAACGCCTAACCCATAGCCCGAAGGAGTCGGAATTTTTCCGCCATAATGAAATTTCAAATGCTTATTGAGCAAATCGTCTTTTACGAGCAATCTGCCATACCCGCCCTCGGCAAAAATAAGTTCGGGAACGATATTTGCGAACCATTGACCCGCTACCGTCAATATTCCGGTTTCTCCGACCATACAGCCAAGCTGAACTTCTATTCCTTTACCGTAAGCAAAAGCAGCTAATCGTAGCGAAGGAAGCAATCCCCCATGTTTCGCCAGCCTAATATTGAAAATGCCCACAGAATATTCCTTTGTCAACCGTTCAGCGTCAGACATATCTATTAGCGACTCGTCCGCTATCAGATTCACCCCGCTCGTATGCTGAACCGATTTCCACGACTCATCTATATCGCGATGTGTCGGCTGTTCCAAATACAATATTCCCATACGCTCCAAAATATCAACCTTCTCCGCAAGCTCTTCTCCCCCCCACGCGCCATTTGCATCAACGCGAAGACGAACTTTACCCGAATCTATTGCTCTATCGAACATCTTTGTTAATAATGACAATCTTTCAAATTCACGCTCATCCCCTACCTTAACCTTTATATCACGCAAATTCCACGCTCGCATTAATCCAGCTAATATCAACGCTTTTTTGGGCGAAACGGAACCTATAACCCCGCTATACGTCGTATCTATCGTCGCTCCGGGAGGCTCCCAATAAGGCTGATCGATCCAGCCGCTAAGAACATCAGGAGTTCGCTTAAAATATTTACCGTAAACATCTATAATTGCCAACTCGATAGCACAACGGGCAGCATATACAGGCTTATCATCCGCAACAAAGGGCAATTGGTCGAGAAATTCTATCACCTGACCAAATCCGTCAGGCCTTAATTTAATCAAAATGGGAACAAAAATCTTCTCGATAGCATCAACAACGCTCGCTGGACTTTCCCCCGTTACATATTCCCGTGCTAATGTCTCTCCGAAGCCGACCCTCCCGTTACCCAGCTCCAGCTCAACAATTACATTATCGCCTACACTTCTACTCGCAGACGAATGCGAAAAGCTTCCTCTAAACGGCAAACTAAGCCGATAT
>CAZKNI010000212.1:0-4552 GCA_964554055.1 uncultured Phycisphaerae bacterium
ATATTACAGCACCTCGTTCGACTTGTCGCTTTACATTAATAGATTTAAGATTTTTATAATAATATGCCATATAAAGCGGAAAAATTAACAATAAAATATTCGATTTCTGGGATAAAAGGACACAGATAATTATATACAAAACAAAATTAAGCCTTAACAGTAATCTATTTATTTTTCCCTTATTATACATATACGTCAGCACAAATACGCCAGGCAGAAAAACCGTAATAAATCGCTTAAGAAACGGCGGAGCTGTTTCTTTCCAAAATATCGCACGTGCAAAATCAGGATGAGCATCAAAAAAAGGAGCGCCTATTTTAATAATCAAAGCAATATACATAAGCATTATCGACGCTATACCGATATTGACGATGTTCAAGCCACGAACATTTAAAACAAGAATCCTTGCAGCATTTCCCTTTAACCTATTTTTGTGAAAATAGGTACGCAAGAAAGAAGGAAAAATTATTACAGAACAACAATAGCAAGCTATCATCAAAACAAGCATAAAAGCTGAGGAATAATTATGTGGATTTTCTACATAATCAGCAGGCCAAGCAAAGAAACCGTTTTCACAAAACAAAGCTCCGATAATCCACGTCGAAGAAATTATATACAAAAACGAAGAAGGAGAAAATAAATCTCTTCTTTTTAGCAAAATATATGCCAAAAATAAAAAATATATGCAGACAATTGTTACGTTGTAAAATATCATATGCAATCACCTTATTTTTATGATTGTTCGTATTCCACATAACATTTCATTAGACAATGTCCATATTAAGCGAAACTGCTTTGACATTAACAGAGTAATTGATATTATAATAATAAATGTTTCCGCTCAATTCCATAAATTAAGAAAAGTTGGATATATATTGTGAAATACTGAAAGAGAAAATAATATGTTACAAGCTACGATAAAAAAAGGAAAAGTTTTGCCGGAACAAGTACCCGCTCCAAACGTTTCCGAAGGAGCCGTTCTCATAAAAGTCGTCAACAGCTGTATTTCCGCCGGAACCGAACTCAGCGCCGTTTCGTCAAGCTCTCAAAGCCTAATTCGAAAAGCTTTGGAACAGCCTGAAAAGGTAAAAAAAATGCTCAATATGGCACGTTCCGAAGGCATATCCTCTGTAATCGCCAAAATAAAAGGAAAACTTGAAGAATCAAAACCTATCGGATATTCACTTAGCGGAATCGTTATAGGCACAGGCAAGGGCGTAACAAGATTCCGAATAGGAGATAAAGTAGCAGCTGCCGGCGCAGGAAGAGCAAATCATGCCGAATTCGTTGACGTTCCGGAAAATTTAGTTGTTAAAATGCCCGAAAAAATCGATTATTCCGCTGCATCCTCCGTAGCAATAGGCGCAATAGCAATGCAAGGAGTCAGACGAGCGAATTTGCAAATAGGTGAATTTTGCGTTGTTTTGGGAACAGGAATTTTAGGGCTGTTAACGGTACAAATGCTAAAGGCAAGCGGAATTAGAGTGATAGCTATAGACCTTGACGAGCATCGACTTGAATTGTCAGCTAAACTCGGAGCGGAATTGACCGTAAATGCCGGAAATGAAAATCCTGTCGAGATTGTAAACAATTACACGGGAGGATATGGCGCCGATTGCGTAATATTTACAGCTGCTACACATTCAAGTGAACCTTTATCCCAAGCGTTTCGCATGTGTCGACGCAAAGGCAAAGTCGTGCTTGTCGGGGTTGCGGGAATGCAAATTAATCGAGAAGACATGTACGCAAAAGAACTCGATTTCCAAATATCAACTTCATATGGGCCGGGCAGATACGATAACAATTATGAAGAAAAAGGACTTGATTATCCTTATGCCTATGTCCGATGGACGGAAGGCAGAAATATGTCGGAATATCTCAGGCTAATAGCAAATAAACAAATATCTCTTGATAAAATCATAGAAAAAGTTTTTCCGATATCAGAAGTGCAATCAGCATTTGAAGCATTAAATAATTCCGCAAATAGACCTTTAATGATTGTTCTTGATTACGGAAATATCGATAACAAAAATATACAAGCAATATCAAAGCTTAGCTTAAATCTCGAACGAAAAATTATTCTTAATAATGTTATACTCGACAAAAATATTGTAAATGTCGCTCTTATCGGAGCAGGTGCTTTCGCTACGGGAATGCATCTGCCAAATCTCCAAAAACTCGCAAACAAATATAAACTCCGTGCTGTTGTTGATATCGATGGGCTTCGTGCTAAATCTATCGCACAGCAATATAACGCAGATTACGCATCTACCGATTATGAAGAAGTCCTTAAAGATGCAGATATCGATTTGGTTCTGATAACAACACGTCATAATTTGCACGCTCCCTTTGTATTAAAAGCACTCGAAGCAGGCAAGCATGCTTTTGTAGAAAAACCCCTTGCAACAAATTTCGATGATTTGAAAAAAATAGAAAATTTTTATAGCGACGGTATTAGCCAAAAACCTGTTGTTACGGTTGGCTTTAACAGAAGATTTAGCAAATATGCACAAGAAATCAAGAAACACACATCCAAACGAATTAATCCGCTATTAATACGGTATCAAATGAATGCCGGCTATTTGCCTCTTGAACATTGGGTATTCGACGAACATGGCAGAATAATAGGCGAGCTATGTCATATTATTGATTTGGCAACCTTTTTTACGGAAAGTGAAATTGAAAGTATTTCCGTTGAGTCGCTAAGCCCAAAAACAGAAAAATATTCACCCTCGGACAACAAATCCGTCATTCTTAAATATAAGGACGGCTCTCTCGCCCATATGGATTATTTTGCAATAGGCAGCTCTGAATATCCCAAAGAACATCTGGAAGTTCATTTTGACGGAAAAACAATTGTTATGAACGATTACAAAAGCTTAAAAGGATACGGAATTAAAATAGAGGAAATTAAGACGTCCGCTAGCGAAAAGGGACACAAGGAAGAACTGGAACGCCTCTATGAAACACTCAAAGGAAATACACAAAATTGGCCTATTGAATTATGGGATATGATTCAAACAACTCAAGCAACTTTTTACATCGCTGACGAAACGGAATAATCGGAAAATAAATGGATATAAAAGAGCTTATCAAAAATATAACATATCCGTATCTTCCCGCAAGAATACGATATCCTTATATCTTTTGGAAATATTATAAATTTTTAAACGAAAGCAAAAGATGGGATTATACTCGACTCAAAGAATATCAATGGAATCAGCTCAAAAAGCTAATAAACTTCGCTTATGAAAATACAGCATATTACAAAAGAAAATTCGCAGAACACGGTATAACACCTCAAAACATAAAGGATTTTGACGACTTTTCCCAAAAGGTCCCGTTACTGACAAAAAACGATATAAAAACAAACCTTAACGAAATGATTGCTCTTCCAAAACATAAACTCGAATATGTTACGACAGGCGGAACAACGGGCATTCCTTTGGGATTTTACATCGAAAAGCGAAAAACCTATCCAGCTACGTTTGCTTTTGAATGGCGACAATTTAACGAAGGAGGCTATTATTTCGGTGATAAAGTTGCAATTTTACGAGGCAGAATAATAAAAAATAATTGGTTCGAATATGATAAAAAGGATAATGCCTTATATCTTTCTGTCTTTGATATGACAGAAGATAATTTACCTAAATATATCAAAATGTTAAAGGAATTCAAACCGAAACACATACGGGCATATCCGTCAGCTATCGAGCATTTAGCTAAATTCATTTCCGAATATGATGAACATTTTAACGATGCAGGTTGGCTTGTATCGATATTCACAAGTTCCGAAACTCTGTATGATTATCAGAGAATTATTATCGAGCAAGCATTCAAATGTCCTGTTTTTAACAAATACGGTAACTCGGAACAATGCACAATCATCGGCCAATGTAAGGAAATGTTTCATCATGAGTATATGGAATATTCCTATACCGAATATGTTAGAACTCAAAACTGTAATGATAGCAAGAATCATTATAACCTAATAAGCACTTCTTTTGTAAATTATGCAACACCTTTTATCAGATATGTTACGGACGATATTGTTGAGATGAAAGACAAAACGCATGAACAATGTAGCTGCGGAATGTGGCATCGCAAAGTTAAAAAAATAATAGGAAGAACACAAGATTATCTGATAGCTAAAAATGATGAAAAAATAAGTGTAGCCGCTATTAACACACACTCCGATGCGTTTGATAACGTCATGCAATTCAGATATGTACAAAAAACAAAGGGGCAAGCTATTATAGAAATCATTAAGGGCGAACATTATACCGAAACAGACGAAGCCAAAATCATCAACGAAGCAACTTTCAGAACAAAAGGCAAAATCACATTTGAAATCAAATATGTTGACGACATTCCCCTTACACAAAGCGGCAAAAAGACATTTATTGTAAATATGATAGAAAGAAATAACGGATAATTAAAATGCGAGATATTTCTATAATCATACAAGACGGTTTGGAATATTGCGAAAACATACCCTTCAATCCGCCTGAGCCTTATCCGGAACTGTATCGGATTTACTCACATGTAGAAA
>CAZKNI010000213.1:0-3201 GCA_964554055.1 uncultured Phycisphaerae bacterium
TCCAATAAAGTTGCTCATTGCATCATGCCTCAACGCGAAAGCGCGAGAACGGGCTGTGCCTGCGAATGTCATTCATTTCACTTAAAGCTCGTTCGCGGAGAATGATTTACATCGTCGCATCGTCTCTCTCCGCGAGCAAAAACAGGCTTTAGCCCGCGAATAGATTATCGTTTTCGAAAGACACAAAAAGCTGTCATATTTGCGCGGGAGAATTCAAGAGCTGATAGGCTTGTAGCTGACGAAACATTCGTCAGCTACAAGCCTATTCTTTTATAATCACATCAAACAAGCGATTTGTGCAGCTGCGAGCAAGAACGGGTTACGCTCGTCATTGCGAGCGAAGCCGGCAGGCGTAGCGAAGCAATCTCATCATTTACGAAGACAGGCAGGGAAGAGAAAGAAGAGATTGCCGCGCCCCGACTCCGTCGGGACTCGCAATGACGAACAGAGTGAAGCAGCTGTCGCTGATTCGCAACACAATGCCGCCAAAATCAGCTAAATTAAAAATATGTGAGAAATGCGGATTCAGCGGGTTTTATATAATTTTTGCAGCATTCTGTTGAAGATGAACAATCATTCCGTTATAGTCCTGCACCAAAAGCGACCCGTCCGTTACATCGATATCAACAATCCTTGCGGAAAATTTGCGATTGCCCTGTATCACGGAAATCGAATCATCTAAATCGCCGGCAAGCTGGAGCCACTCGTCTCTTAATGTACTAAAATCGTTGTTAGCTATTCGGACAATTCGAAAATCGAGTTCTTCCAAGAGAGCTTTTGCTAAGAATATCATTTCCTCATCGCTAACAGTACGATTCAAAATTTGCGAAATCGAACATGCAGCATCCGCTATTTCTGCAGGAAATTCCGTTTTCTCTTGCTTGCAATTTATTCCGATGCCTATAATAAAAGCTGATACAGGTTTCTCTTCAAAATATGCCGTTGAAGACTCTATTAAAACGCCTGCTAATTTTCGCTTCCCACAATAAATATCGTTAGGCCATTTAATACGAATTTTTGCCGAAGGAAACGTTTTGGATATTGCCTGAGCAGTAGCTATCGCTGATGCCAACATAACCGCTCCGAAAGTCTCATGTACCGATTCCTCTAAAAATACAAGCGTCGAACACAATATACTCGAATCTTGCGGTGCCTGCCAAATCCTTCCGTTTCGTCCCTTGCCCTTTTGCTGATGCCTTGCGAATATTGCCAACCCGTTATATTTACGCTCGCGAGAAATCTTCTTTAAGATTTCATTTGTACTGTCAACGCTTTCATAAACAATAACCGTTTTGCCTATCAGACGGGTTGCAAGATTATGTTCTATTTTCTCTGCGGAAAGACTCATTCCGAACTTGTTCCCTGCGATAAAATATCTTTTCCGCGGAGATTATTAACGTGTGTTTCGATTGCAACCGATTCGTCCGAGTTAAGCAATTCGAGGGATAAATCAAGTGCCGGTGCGGAATGTGTCAATGCTCCGACAGCGATTCTATCAACTCCCGTTCTTGCCACATCTGCGATATTACTCAAATCAATTCCCCCGCTCGCTTCCAAAAGAGGAATAGGTTTTTCAGATTTTATCTTTGAGCGGGCGAACCAGTCATTTCTGATTCGGACCGCTGAGCGTAGCTGCTGCAAACTCATATTATCGAGCAAAATAACATCCGGACGGCCCGAAAGAGATTCTTCGAGCTGGTCGAGCCTATCGACCTCTACCCAGATAGGCAATTTCTTACGCTTTTGTTTTAGTTTGTTTCTTACATCGCGAATCATCTGGGAAATATCCATATTTGAATTCATCGCACTGATATGATTATCTTTTATCATTATTCCGTCGCAAAGGCCCATTCGGTGATTTTTTCCTCCGCCGCATTGCACAGCATATTTGTCGAGTACACGATATCCGGGCAGCGTCTTTCGAGTATCGGTAATCACAACTTCGCTATCGCTACACGCATCGACACATCGGCGAGTAAGCGTCGCTATTCCGCTCAACCGGGAAAGAAAATTAAGCAACACACGTTCCGCCATCACAATTTCCGCTACATATCCTCGCAAATACGACAATATCTGACCCGCACGAACTCGTTGTCCATCTTGCACCAAAACCCGTGTTTGCAAATCTTTACCGTAATGCATCGCTATTTGACCTATAAGCCAGCCTCCCGCAAAAATCCCTTCCGAGTTTGCACGAATAGTGGCTGAGCCTTCCAACTCCGGCGATATTATCATTCGGGCATCTACAAGATTAGGACGCGGAATATCTTCAGAGACAGCCAACCTAATCAACGGCTTGGCTGCCTTCGATAATTCAGCGGATGTAAACGTACAGCCGTTGCATAACAGGTTAGAGTCTATAACATCGCAGCTGATATTTCCTTGTTTGTCTTTTGTATCTGACATGACGTCTCTTTACTTTATTTACCGTTTCATTTTCATCGCTTTTCGCTTGTTTTGTTTCTTTTTCATTTTTTTAACGCTGTTAACTTTTTTATCCTTAGAAAAACTTTTATCGAAATATGGCTGAAGTTCAAGTAATTTATCGCGAATAATTGCAGCTTTTTCAAATTCCATTGATTCTGCTGCTTCAAGCATCTCCTTTTTAAGCAAATTTATATATTCTGTCATCTGATATTCTTCTTCGGAAATATTAATTACTTCTTGAGTTGTTTTTCTTGCTGTAATTTCAGATTCGAGTCCAGCTTTTATCTGCTTTTTAATTGTTTCAGGTGTAATATTGTGTTTCTTGTTATATTCCTCTTGCAATTTGCGACGCCTTTCCGTCTCATCAATTGCCTGCTGCATTGCTGGCGTTATTCTGTCTGCATATAAAATAACTTCTGCATTCACATTTCTTGCCGTTCTACCTATCATCTGTATCAGGGATGTCGGGCTACGCAAAAATCCCTCTTTATCCGCATCCAAAATAGCTACAAGCGAGACCTCGGGCAAATCCAATCCCTCCCTAAGCAAATTTACCCCGACAATAACATCATATTTCCCCTGCCTCAGATTTTTTAATATTTCAACACGTTCGAGCGTATCTATTTCCGAATGCAAATAAGCACATGCAACTTTCTGCTGTTGGCAATAGCTCGACATTTGTTCTGCCAGGTTTTTGTTTAATGTCGTAACAAGCACTCGTTTACCTGATGATATTCGCTTGTTAATTTCTTCCGTCAACTGAGGAATTTGTCT
>CAZKNI010000214.1:0-8077 GCA_964554055.1 uncultured Phycisphaerae bacterium
ATGCTTACATCTTTAGCATCTTCATTATCTTATTAATTATATGCGGACGTTTCTCTGAGAACAATGTTTTGTCGGGATATGCAAATTTACTCATCGAATTGTGTATTGTAGATTCCAATCGATTTTCGCCTATTGCAGGTAGCGAACTTAATATATCTTCCGCTTGCTGACGTGCACGCTCCATTGTAGGAGTCCGATATTCCCGATATCCTTTCACTTGTTCGACAGCTTGAAATGCAAGCAGATATTGCTGATATTCATAATCGTTACGATGAATGAAACTTTCAATCAGCTGCATGTACCAGTCGAGAAACTCACGTTCTTCACGATGATAAAACGGAATATAACGCCTAATGAATTTGAAACGCTTGAGAATTTGCAAAAACCAGCTCGGAGCAGGAATCGAAATCATTATGCCGAAAAATCTCGGATGAAAAATTCGTTTGTATTTTATTCGGTCGCCGTTAGCGGGATTCACATTGTAGCGATGATGATCGCGACGTTGCTTTTCGTAACTCGTAAGAATTTCCGCTACATAAAATTCGTCTTTAATCAACATTAGCTTAAACAAATTCCACATTACCGATTTCGTAACGGCAAAATCAAATTCACGCCTATCACGCCTGTAAACAGCTTTTAGCCTTTCCGCATAAAGCTTGGCATAATCAAGACCGTCATATCGAATAAGCTCATAAATTCGAAGAGCGAAAGCGACCATTGTGTCTTTATCAAGCTCTCTGCATGCCCTCAATGTCGTATAAACCAAATATTTGTATTGTCGAGATATTCCTTGCCCCGCAAGTCGGGTTCTTTCCAAAATATTTGCTTTCTCACGAACGACTCTCGCAATCGTTTTCGGTGCGGGCTTTTCCGCAAACAAATCGGGATGCGCCGCGAGCTTTCTGCCAAGATTAAATGCTCGCATATTTTTCTTGAAATCAGCGGGAATCGTATGGCTGATTGCCCATTCCAACGATTCGAGTGAGACCGGAATCAATCCTTTTTGATACGCTAATCCAAGCATCGTAATATTCGCATATAATTTAGTCCCGAACAGCCTTTCGCAAATAGCTGTTATATTATGAGCAATATAAGAATCGCTTTTCGTCCGTCTTCGAATTTCACGTTCAATTTCTTCAGCATTAAACTTATCCGCTCCGATAAGCATCGTAATTGTTGGCGAACGGTCTGTATTGATAACAGCAGATGTTTTTTCAGGTGTTGCGATTTTAAATATTCCTTTCGGGTCAACAGCACGAGCCGCTTCGAGCATATCCAAACCTATTAGCAAATCAGCTGACCCGTACGGAATTGTTTGAGAATAATTTCCTTTGCCCTTATAAAAAGTCAGCTGACTAAATACGCCGCCATTTCGTATCGCCAAACCTTTTTTGTCGGCAAACAGGATGTTATATCCGTCTTTATCGCCTGCACGCACTAAAATAGCTGTTGCCATTCCTATTCCCATTCCGCCGACACCTGCGATATGTGCTCGCCAACAATCGCCTGCAAATTTTGCCGTTGGCTCGGGCAATCGCTCGAACTTAATCTGATGCCCCCTCGGACGAGGCGGACGCTTACGAAGGACAATTACTTGTTCGAACGAAGGGCACGCCTTTACTTTGGCACATGCGCCGTCATTAACACACCAAGAAAGGTCTGTTACCGTTTTAGGCCCGAAAGGCGTATCCTCTATCGTCAAACCCGGGCAACCCGTATTCTTCGTACATTCAAGACAATATTCGCACAATTCAGGCGTAATATTCATAAACTCCTGACGAGCCAAAAATCCCGTACGCCTTTGTTCAGCTCGCTGACGTGCAAGTTTTCGACGATTCGTAACAATTCCGCACTCTTTATCTGCGATAAGAACCTTAACTCCGTCCTTCAAAATTGTCTCTTCGAGAACCTTTTTATAAGAATCATGTTCAGCTGGATTTATTCTTCTGACGAAACAGCCCCCCATCGAAGTAATCGCTTGTACGATTGCGTCTATATCCTGTTTAGGCCCTTTTTCACCGAGAATATCTTCTTCGATACCCGGCGTCGGCTGATGTCCGGTCATAGCTGTCGTTCTGTTGTCGAGAATAATATACGTGATATCCTGTTTGGCTTTTATCGAATTGCTTATAGCAATTTGACCCGAATGGAAAAATGTCGAATCGCCCATAAAGACAACTTGCTTATTCGTAATAAACGGGTCGATTCCTGCTCCGGTTCCCCCACCTAAACCCATTCCGCTATAATTGTGCATCAACTGTTCCGTTGGCGGAAACATAAGCATTGTATAGCAACCCGTATCTCCGTGAAAGACCAAATCAACGGGTTCTCTGTTAAAACGCCTGCGCATATAATTCGGATTAGAAAATCGCTTTCGGATATTCAAAAGAACAGTCGCTGAATCTCTGTGAGGACAGCCCGGACAAAATGTCGGAGTGCGCAAGGGCAAATTCACTGTTCCCGAAGATACTTTACGCATCTTAGCAAGATGACTTTCAAAAACAGAAGCATATCTATTAGCTAACGGATAATCTGTAAGCTTAAACAGTTTGATAAGCTTTTCCGTAACAATCGAAGGATTAAGGCCTCTGACAGCGGGAAACCCTTCATGATTTGAAGGAAACTTTTTGCCCCAAAGGTTCGCAAATTTCTGCCCGGGATTAAATTGCCTTGCCCGCGTAAGAGTTTCCGCTATCTGCTGCTCCAAAAACCCTCTTCGCTCTTCTATAACAATTATATGTTCGAGCCTCGCAGCAAACTCTGCTATTTGCTTTTCATCTATTGGAAATGTTATCCCAAGTTTCAGAACCGGAAACTTCTCGGATAATCCCAATTCAGAAAGTGCCGATTGTAAATATTGCCAAGCTACCCCACAAACGACAAATCCGATTTTAGCTTGTGCAAAAGAACCTATCAACCTGTTTACGCCGAGAGAAGCAGCTTCTTTGAGCAACGCCTGATAGCGCAGATGAATTGTTTCTTCTTTTCTTCCCGTACGGGGCGGAAGCAAAACCATATTTTCCAAATCAAGCGACTCCGTTTCTATTGCAAAGGGATTTTTTACGGATTTTTCAGGCCAATGATTTTTTTCTACTTTGACGGCTCCGCCTCCGTCTGCTAACAGCGTTGTAAGAATATATCCTATATACAAACTCGATTTTTGACTTAATTGAAAAGCTTGCGGAACAAAATCTTTGACTTCTTGAGGGTTTGACGGTTCGAGTACGGGCATACGAAGATGTTGACAAAGATATCTGCTATCTGCGGGAACTTGAGTTGATTCCGTCCACGGGTCATCGCCGAAGACAATAACAGCTCCTCCTTGCGGGTGTGTGCCGGCAAGATTCCCAAGTGCCAAACCGTCAGCGGCGACGTGTCCGCCTACACTTTTCATCACGCTCATTGCACGCAACGGTGCCATCTGCGAGCCGTTAATCATTGCAACACTCAAAGCTTCGTTGTTTGCCATTCTGGCGCAAATACCTTTATCTTTTACAATTTCGGAAAGC
Organism: uncultured Phycisphaerae bacterium; assembly: GCA_964554055.1. Lineage (GTDB taxonomy): Bacteria > Planctomycetota > Phycisphaerae > JAAYCJ01 > JAAYCJ01 > S014-18. The sequence goes on from CAZKNI010000214.1 coordinate 3,510, forward strand.
TTGCCGAGCGTATCGAAAAACGTTGCAATAGGCGAACCGGGATAACCGGTGAGCAAGTGAACCCCGCCAGGCGTCTCGAAAGCACCTTTTACAAGCAATTCATTACCGTTAAATAGCTGATATCCGTTTTCCGCAAGAAATCTATCCGAAAATTCTCCCATATACACTCCGAGCTAATTTACAATTTAAAAATAAAATAATAAAACATAGGCTTTTATCCGATTATTTCGTTCTATTATATTGTATATCTATTTTTCAGATTCGCCAGCAGATTATTTTGTTGATTTTATCCGGAATAATTGGGGCCTATACCCCAATTCAATTTTGTTTGGAGCGTGTGCCATCGGCTATATTTACGATTATGGACAAGCAAAAATCTCTGTTCCGCAGAACTTATATTGATTTGTTCATTTCCCGTAAGATTGTGCATAACTTGCCCGTCAACAATAAGAGCTGTTTGAGGGTTAACTTGACTTAGAGTGATTGATATTTCACTCTTAGGCCCCAGAACTAAAGGCCTATGTGTAAGAGAATGCGGACAAATAGGCGTAAGAATAAGAGCGTCCGACTTATGATCGACAATAGGGCCCCCGGCAGATATGTTATGTCCGGTTGAACCGGTCGAAGATGCAATAATTAAGCCATCTCCTCTTATTGTTCCGAGTCTGGCATTATCAACATCGATAACAAGTTCAATCATTCTGAAAGGAGGACCCGCTTGAATAACGACATCATTGACAGCCAGCGAAGAAAATTTAATTTCCGACCCATGCTGCTGACTTTGTGGCAATACTTGTGCATAAATCATAAGTCGTGTCGATATGATAAGTCTGTTTCGGATAATATCTTCAACAGCTTGCTCCGCATCATCGGGACTAAATTCAGCCAAATAACCCAATTTACCCAAATTAACACCCAAAATCGGCTTTTGTTTTTCGTGAAAATGTCGAGCGGCATTTAGAATTGTGCCGTCGCCGCCAAAGACAATTATTATATCAGCTGAAACATCTATGAGTCTCTCTTTTGCTTCTTTGTCTGCCAAATCTTGCATTATAAGTTTGCAATCCGAATTTTCGGACAATATCGATGTCCATTGCTCGAGAATTTCAGTAGCCCCCTTACGAGAGCTATCAGCTAATAATAATATTGTCTTGTTTCTGCTTTTCATTAATTTGATAAATGTATTTTTGTTATTTTGCAATTACGAACTTTTATTGATTTATAATTTTTAGCGTTTGGGTTGTTTTGCGCTGACTGTTTATCAGCTTCATATTGTTTTCGTCTTTTGTTTCGGAAATTTTCGTTTCCGTTTGCTTGTTCGATGTTTTGTGTTTATTCCGTTTTATACCGTAAGAAGATACTCTTTCTGCAACCGTTGTCGCTATTGCTTGCGGACTTAGTCCGACTTGTTCTATTTGTTCCGCCCTGCTGGCATGCGGGATAAACTCATCTTCGGGTATTCCCAAATGAATTATATTGTTTATAGGCAGATTATTACGATTTGCAAACTCTAAAACAGCAGAGCCGAACCCGGCAGCTTTACTGTGATCCTCAATTAATACAATCAGTTTACCGGAAAGCAAAAGAGAGCTTATCAGCGTCTTGTCAAGCGGCTTTGCAAATCGAGCGGAAATCACGCCAGCATCTATATTTTCATCTTTAAGGAACGTGCTCGCTTTTATTGCATTATCGACCAAAGCTCCGTAAACAAAGAATATGACATCCTTTCCTTCTTTTATAATTTGCGATTTTCCTAACTCAAAAGGTTCTCCTTGCGATACAGGTTCCGGAACGACATCGCGAGGGTATCTGATAGCTATTGCACGATTGCAAGCAACAGCAAATTCCAAAGCACTCCGCAATTCATATTCGTCCGCTGGAGCACAACATATCATTTCAGGCATCGTTCGCAAGAAGGCAAGCTCACAAAATCCGTGATGCACTGCGCCGTCCGAGCCTACGAGCCCGGCACGGTCGATACAGAAGATAACAGGAAGCTTTTGCAGGACAACTTCCTGCCATATTTGATCAAATGCCCTCTGAAGGAATGTTGAATAAATCGCCACAACGGGTTTTAACCCTGATTTTGCAAGTCCAGCTGCCAAATCAACAGCAGCACTTTCCGCTATGCCTACATCGAAATATCTGTCGGGAAATTGTTTTTTAAATTCTACAAGGCCTGTTCCGTCGGGCATAGCAGCTGTTATCGCTACGATTCTCTTATCTTTTTTGGCAAGCTCAAGAATTGTTTTTCCAAAAACAGATGTAAACGTCTTCGCACCGGGTTTTAACTGAGCATAATCACCGTTAAGTTCATATCCGCTCGGACTGTGAAATTTTGTAGGCTCAGCGGATGCAAATTTAGAGCCTTTGCCTTTTTCCGTTTGAACATGTAAAAGTACCGGATAAGGGGCGTCTCTAACAACCTTAAAAGCGCGAATCAGCATATTTAAATCGTGGCCATCAATAGGCCCAAGATACGTTATGCCAAGCTGTTCGAAAATTTGGCCATGCGATATTGCCGATTTTACGCCTTGTTTCAGCATATTTAAACTTTCAAGCATCGACTTGCCAAGAGGTAAATGATCGAGCAAATCATAAGCTTTGCGCTTAATATCTTCGTATGCGTGTGTAAATCTGAGTTTGTTAAGATATTTTGCAAAAGCCCCCTGTGTAACATCGATAGCCATTGAGTTATCATTTAAGACAATAAGAAACTGGCGTTTAAGTAACCCCGCATTGTTTAATGCTTCAAAAGACAATCCGTTTACGATGCTCGCATCTCCTACGAGAGAGACAATGCGTGAATTCCTTTTTCTGAGCATATCTCCGTAAGCAAGTCCCAAAGCGGTTGCAATAGCTGTTCCTGCGTGCCCTACACTGAAAAGGTCATAAGGACTCTCGGAAGGCGAAGGAAACCCGCTTAAACCCCCTTTTTGCCTAAGAGTACCGAATTGCTTATATCTGCCGGTTATAAGTTTGTGAACGTAACATTGATGGCCTACATCCCAAAGCAATCTATCTTTGCCAAAATCGAAGCAATAATGTAAAGCAAGAGTTAATTCGACAACGCCTAAATTCGTAGCTACATGTCCGCCTGTTTGCGAAACAGTTTCAATTATGACTTGTCGAATCTCCCCTGCAAGAGCATTGAGCTGATCAATACTCATGCGCTTAATATCGTCGGCACTATTTATCTGTTCGAGCAATTTCATTGTTTATCCTCATATTATCATTATAAGCTTTACGAATATATATGTATATACATTTGCAAATTCACGATGTTCGATTTATTATCAAATCTGCAAGTTGATGCAATAAGTAAGCGTCTTCGCCAAATATTCTCAAAGATTTTTTTGCCTCTCTTATAAGCAAATGCGCACGTTCCTTAGCAAGTTTGACGCTGTTTGTCAATATTGCGTAATTCGGTTTTCCGTGTTGTTTATCTTTTCCGGTACGTTTTCCAATATCTCGCTGTGTTTTTGTCTGATCAAGCAAGTCGTCTGTTATCTGAAATGCTAATCCTATGTTCCGCCCGTATTCGCTTAATGCATCAACCTGTTCTTGACTGGCAGACGCACTTATCGCGCCAAGTCTGCAAGCACACCTGATAAGAGCAGCTGTCTTGAGCAGATGTATTCTTTCAGCTTGGGCAATATTTGTCTTGGAATCACGAGCGTTTTTACATGTTTCAACAAAGAGCATGTCAAGAACTTGCCCGCCTGTCATTCCAGCTGACCCCGTAGCGTGTGCAAGTTCGGCAATCAGGCCTATGCGAGTTTGTGCGCTACCGGAATAATGTTTAGCAATTAATTCAAATGCGTATGTAAGCAAAGCATCACCGGCAAGAATAGCAATCGCTTCGCCAAAAACTTTATGATTTGTCAATTTCCCTCGCCTGTAATCGTCATTATCCATTGCAGGCAAATCGTCGTGAATAAGCGAAAACGTATGAATCATTTCAATAGCGAGAGCAGGTATAATTGCTTGCTGTTGGCTTCCGTTGCATAATTCGTTGGAGAGAAGAACTAATGCAGGCCTGATGCGCTTTCCGCCAGCGAGTAAGCTATATCTCATCGAATCGATAAGCCTTTCAGGCCCCTCAAGCCGATTGGCGCATACATTTTGAAGCTCAGCTTCTATTGTCGCTGTAAGCTGATTGAGTTTTTCGCTAATGTCAATTTGTTGTTTTACGTTGCAACACACAATAGATTAAATTTTAACGATTTTTTGGAGAAAATGCCAGTATTAGGAAAAATACGGACGTATTATAATGAATATTCTCGCGAAAAGTTTTCTCTTGACGAAATCGATTTATGCTATTAGATTGCGGAAGAAATGGGAAAACGCGTTTATAATTATGCGATTGCAAAATCAAGGTTAAAAAAATTATTGTAAAATGCTTGACCTGAAATATAGAATTTGTCAACCTATAATTTGTTGCAAGAGTGGATTTAGGCAATTGCTTTAAAAGGAGAGCTAATATGCCTATAAGAGAAAAGGAAAAAGGATTAACAACGTCGTTCAGAGACGATATTTTCGCCGACGTTCAATTAGGAGAATTTGTT
>CAZKNI010000215.1:0-9829 GCA_964554055.1 uncultured Phycisphaerae bacterium
AAGAACGAGCCATATTAATGCTGAACCTAAAATTGCAAGCCAAATTCGGAAAAACCAGTATCCGAGTCCAGCACCTAATAATGCTCCGACAATCATTGACAAGAGAATGTCTCCGTCATATTTGACAGCTAAATACCAGCCTGTTAATATTCCCAGTCCCAGAAACAATACTGTCAGAAAAATCCGATGAAACTGATTTCCAAAAAGCCAAAATATTATTCCGACAGTGATTAATAGGACAACGCTGCTGTAAACTATTTCGGGCTGTTGGAAAAATAGATAATCCGACAAACTTGTTGTTACCGAATTTTCCGCTATAAGCAACATATTTTTTCCTCGTATCTTATATTATTGTTTTACATTATTTTTACAACGACAAATCACATCCGTTAATTATCTAATTATCGGCATTGTGTAAAAATTAAATGGAAATAATTTTATGTATTTACCGTTATATTATATGATACAATATTGTATAGGAATACAAAGATATTATCGGACACGCATAACGCGAGAGGAATAAATGTCCAAACATATAATATTAATCTTGCTTATTATAGTTCAACCCGTGTTTTCCGCAAATTTAAGATTGCCCGGACACAATAACCCGCCGCCGGCGCGACCCTATCGGCGTTCGGGGGGAGAGGGATTTCCGCCGTTACCGTTACCTGTTACTCCGCTAAGGCGTTCGGAAAAAAAGCGTCAGCCTGCTCCTCCCGTACTTATAGCGAAAATAGCTTATGCAAAAAATTTTTACAACGTTACAAATGATGTTCGCCAATTATTAAGGTGGGCGAGAAGGGGCATCGATGTAAATTATCGTCCCCAGACGATTCCGTTTAGCAAATTCGGATATAATCCGTCGGAAATTCCGATTGTCTATTTTACGGGGCATGACCCTATAAATCTGACGGAAGAAGAAGCTAAAAAGCTTAGGGAATATGTATATTCCGGAGGCACAATATTGGCGAATGCTTGTTGCGGCGCGCCCGAATTTACGAAAAGTTTTCGAAGAGCGATGGCTTTGGTGTTTCCCGATAGGCCTTTGCATCGTCTTTCACCCGAGCATCCGATTTTTCATTGCTATTATCAAATAGAGCAGGTCGATTACAAGCAGGGAAGGGGAAAATATTTTTCCGATGTGCCGTTGCTTGAGGGAATAGATATAGGCTGTCGGACCGGGGTTATTTTTGCACCGGCGGATTTAGCTAACGGCTGGTACGGACAAAATCCGCCTATGAATTTTCCGCCGGGGATGTGGATTTTGAAGAATGATGCAAGAAAGCTTGGAACGAATATTATTAGCTATATTCTCTCGAATCTTCTTTATGCTCGAGCATATCCGTTGAGTCAGATACGGTTTAAATCTCCTAATCCTTCCGCACAAGCGTTGAATATAGCTCAGCTTATTCATCAAGGCGATTGGAACCCGAATCCGTTTGCTTTGCAGCGATTGCAGAAATATCTTGTTGAGAATTCGACCGTAAATGTTACTTTCAAAAGAGTTGCGATTGACCCTAGCGATGCTGCTATTTTTCAATATCCTCTTGTTTATATGACGGGTCATCGTGAATTTACGTTTAGCGAGCAACAGGTATCTACTCTTCGTCGCTATTTATTGCAAGGAGGAGTATTATTAGCGGAGGCTTGCTGTGGCAGGCGAGAGTTTGACATTGCTTTTAGGAGAGAGATTAAAAGAGTTCTTCCGGATTATTCTCTTGAACTTATCAAGCCTGACAATCCGATATATTCGATAAATTTTAAGATTTCCGAAGTCAATTTAACTCCTCTCGGAAGACAATATTTTCCTGATTTGAGAACGCCTTGGCTTGAAGTGATAAAGATTAACGGTAGGGAAGCTGTAATTTATTCTCCGTTAGCGTTATCCGATGGCTGGCAGGGATTGAATCCGCCCTTTGCCGCTGGATACGTTCAGTCGGATTCGTTAAGGTTAGGGGTAAATATTATTCTTTACATTATGACTCATTAAAATATAAATTATCATATATGAATATGAACACAAATGCACATACACAGTCAGCGGAAAAGTTGTTAGCTCAGCTTGATAAAATTCGACATCGTTTGCTTGGGCAGATACACAAAGCGATAATAGGCCAAGACGATGTTATCGAATTGATGATGATTTCGCTTTTAGCCAAGGGGCATTGTTTGCTTGTTGGCGTTCCGGGTTTAGCAAAAACTCTTTTGGTACAGACATTCGCTCGTGTTTTGGATTTAAAATTTAATCGTATTCAGTTTACTCCCGACCTTATGCCATCTGACATTACCGGGACGGAGATAATTGACCAGGACCCTGCGACGGGCAAGCGAGCGTTTCGTTTTGTAAAGGGTCCGATTTTCACGAATGTTCTTCTTGCTGACGAGATAAATCGTACGCCTCCTAAGACTCAATCGGCGCTTTTGCAAGCGATGCAGGAATATCAGGTAACAGCTTCGGGGCAGACTTATCCTCTGGATCAGCCTTTTTTCGTTCTTGCGACTCAAAACCCGATAGAGCAGGAAGGGACATATCCGCTGCCTGAGGCTCAGCTTGACAGATTTATGTTTATGATAAAAGTCGATTATCCCGAATTTGAACAAGAGATGCAAATTATAAAAGCTACGACTTCCGAGATGTTGTCTCAGCCTGAGCTTGTTCTTACGGGGGCGGACGTTCTTGCTTTGCAAAAAATGTTGCGAAAAGTTCCCGTTAGCGATTATGTCGTGAAATATGCGATAAATATTGTTCGTGCAAGTAGGCCCGCTAGCGCCGAAGCGCCAGATTTTATTAATGATTGGCTCACTTGGGGAGCCGGTCCCCGTGCAGGGCAATATTTGATTTTAGGTGCAAAGGCACGGGCTATTTTGCACGGTAGAATAAATGTTTCTTGCGAAGATGTCCGCGCGATAGCGCCAGCTGTAATGAGGCATAGGATATTTCCCAATTTCAACGCTGACGCTGAAGGAATAGGCTCGGACGAAATTATCGCTAGGCTGATAAAGCATATTCCCGAGAAGGTATAAATTCGAGTAACCCTCATTTTTTCTGTTTTTGGACTCATTGCGAGGAACGTTTCCTTTTCCCCGTCATTGCGAGCGAAGCCGACAGGCGGAGCGCGGCTGAAAGTGTACCGAAGGCATCCCGTTGGGACAGCCGGTGCAATCTATATTTTCCGTAGACCGTTGGCCGTCGACCGTTGACCGTTTTCTCTCACGTCGCGAAATTTTGCGAAGCGAAACGCAGCGTAAAAACAGGCTTTGCCTGTCGCTTCTGACAATGTCATTGCGAGGAATGAGCCCGAAGGCGAAGCGCGGCTGAAAGTGCCGCCGGTGCAATCTCTCTTCTTCTCAATCCGCAACTCTTCTTGGCCTGCCAAGCCCGTTCGCGGGGAACGTTTTTCCTCGTCGCATCATCTTTCGCCGCGAGCAAAAACAGGCTGTGCCTGCGTCATTGCGAGGAACGAAGTCCGCCAACTGGCGGAAAGCAATCTCAACGAGTGCAGCGCGAGAACCCCGCAATGACTCCAAAAACAGAAAAAGTGAGGCATTACAAAAAAATCGAGTTCTCAATAGAGGCCTTGACTTCCGCTACTTAAAACGGTATTAAAAAGTGCGAAAGTTAACCTTTGGAGAAAGTACGTAAAATGAATCTCATATTAAAATGTAGCAAAGATAATGATCTTCACATCGTATTGGGAAATTCCGGATATAAATATAAGAGATATGAGAATATCGCAGAGGCAATGGCAAATGCAGAAACCGGAGCGGGAGTTCTCATACTTGCAGACGAGTATCCCAAACCGTCAAATGTAATCAATGAAGATTTCCTTCAGCAAGCGGAACGAAAAAATCTGAAATTGTATATCGAATATCCCGCGAGTTGTCCCGGTCTTGCGATTGCTGAGCCTCGCCTGACCGAATGGGAGCGTCTTGTTATATCGTCAGATTTTTTCGGTCCCAAGCTGCCGAAATTATCTATTCTCGAGCCTCATGCCTGTTGGTTTCTTCCGGTAAATACGAAATCTTCACTCATCGCACTTGCGAGAGTCGCAGGATATGATAAGGCACTGTTCGGATTGCCGGATGAAAACATTCCCATACTGTTTAAGCATACCCGCCAGAATGTTTTGACCGCTACAACGAAACTCAGTCAATTCGTTACCGGCAGATATGCGCCTATCCAATCATGGAAAATAGTATGGGAAAGAATTTTGAACTGGCTTAGCTCGGAAAATGTTCCCAAACTGAAATGGAATCCCGTTGTACGTCCTGCTTTTGGAGAACATGAAACGTTACCCTCTAATCCGGAAACCTCAGCGTTCAATCGTTCCGTTAAATGGTTCAAACGTAATATTATCTGCAGCTGCAGTATAACTCCTGCCCTGGGGGCAATAGAAGGATATGCTTCGCGAATTCATTACACCGGCAATCAGGATAAGCGCGTCTGGCTTCGTGCTGACTGCATTGCAGAAACAGCGATGGTTCTTGCGCATGATTGGAACATCAACGATAATCCTGAAAGCAAAGAGCAATCCTGCAGAATTCTGGATTATCTGTGGACATCGAAAGATTTCATTCACGATGATATTGCAGACCCATCTTACGGATTGATTAACTGGTATGAGAAAGGACCGGTATTCTACGGTGATGATATTGCACGGGTCATGTTCTCAACAATCACAGCTCGCAGACTACTTAAAAACACTCGTTGGGATGCTTCTTTGCTTAAATGTCTTCTTGCCTGCTTGCGAACGACAGGGAAGTTGGGATTCAGAAGAGACAGGATAGACCTCAAAGATTTTCAGGAAAAAGATAACGATTGGAAATTCTTTTTTAATGAAGAATATATTTCGTACTCACCGCATTTCCAAGCGTACCTTTGGGCGTCTTTCCTCTGGGCATATCAAATGACCGGTTATGAAAGATTTTTGTCTCGAACACTGACAGCAATCAGAATGACAATGGAAGCATATCCGGATTGGCGATGGACAAATGGTATAACGCAGGAAATCGCACGAATGCTTCTTCCCCTTTCGATTCTCGTTCGAATCAGGGATACGCAGCAACATCGCGATTGGCTGAAAACCATTACAGACGCTCTGTTGGAAAATATTACTCCGTGTGGTGCGATTCGTGAGCGGATGGGTCCAATCAAAATGGGGCTATATCCTTCCCCTCGTTCGAACGACGATTATGGAAAAACCGAAGCAGCCCTTATCCAGCAAAACGGTGACCCTGCAGCGGACTTACTCTATACGGTAAATTATGCCTTTATCGGATTGCATGAAGCGTATAAGACGACAAATGATGATGTGCTCGGAAAAGCGGAAGATAAACTCGCAGAATTTTTGTGCCGAGTACAAGCGGAATCTGATAAAATGAAGTTTCTCGATGGCGCATGGATTCGGGCATTTGATTTCGAAAAGTGGGAATATTGGGGCAGCTCCGCCGATTTAGGCTGGGGGGCATGGTGTGTCGAATCGGGATGGACAAATACATGGATTGCCTCCACGATTGCAATGCGAATAATGAATCAATCACTTTTCAATTTTGACATGAAAAACGAATTGGGCAAACTCCTTCCCGATATATTGAAAGAAATGTTCCCGGTGGATAACTCAAACGGACCGATTTGACATGAAAATAGTTGCCTCACACTTATCATTCCACACACGGTGTAGCGGAGATGCGGAATCCGGATTTAACCGCATTTCAAATCTTAGAACTTTTTGGTGTGAATCGCAGGCACAGCTTGTTCTTGCGCTGCGTTTCGCTTTGCGAAACTTCGCGACGTGAGCAGAAACGGCCAACGGTCGACGAAAAATATAGATTGCCACGTCCCGATGGGACTCGCAATGACGAGCACAGGTAATGCGGGTTTGCTATTTTCGGTAACTCGTTTTTTATCGGAAAGAATCGTTCCGCTCTCAAAAACAAGCGATGACATTACGTTTAATTTTTGTTTGAAATTCAAATGTTTGGAATGCTTGCCGGCAACACTCTTGTCCGTTAAAAGCCTTTCTCTCGGATACAGCGTTTTCGTAACTCTTTGTAAATTCAACGATAATGTTTTGTTTCGAAAAAACAGCTTGTTTTTGTGAGAAATGCGGGTTAAGTATGGCGTCCCTGAAATCATGGAAACAAGTTTTTTTTTAAAAAAAACTTGACCTTATCTTTATTTTCTGTTATTTATATATTGACAGCAAGCGGTTGCTGTCAAGCGATTGCTGCCAGGTAACGCTGATTGTAGTGAAAGGGAAAAGTTGCCTGTTACACTAAAAGACATCGCGAAAGCTGTCGGAGTGGGTGAATCCACCGTTTCTCGTGTTCTAAACAGAACACCCAATCCGATTAAAATTTCAGAGGAAACTTCAGAGAAAATCTTTCGGGCAGCAAAAGAGTTAGGATATCAGCCAAACGCTGCAGCACGTGCACTTGCGACCCGGAAAACCGGGCATATCGGATTTATCCTTTCAGATGCCGTTACCGACGGATTTGCAAATAGCTTTTTCGCACAAGGACTTGCAGGAGTCGAACAGGCATGCAGAGAAAGGGGATACGGACTGAACATAAGCCTATACAATCTTTCAAACATCGATTCATTCATATTTCCCCCAAAAGTAAGCCAACGAAGCGTTGACGGATTGGTTCTTATTGGATATGTAGAAGCGGCGGTCGTCCATCGATTCAAGGAGTTCGGCATTCCCTGCATCTGTATTGGAGAAGATGTTGAAGTTGCAGGAATTGTACCTATAGTTGCTTCGGATACGTTTGGTGGAAGATGGATGTCTATTCAATACGCTGTTAAACTGGGGCATAAACGCATCCTGTTCGACGCAGGCTCGCATCGCAGGCCAAAGGAAATCGGGCAATTACTTATCGAAAAGGCAAAACAGGAACCTGAAACCGCTTCCTGTAGCATCACGCTTCTTGACGATGCAAATCATCTAAGCAATTACAGTACTGCAAAATATATAATACGCCAATGGTTATCCACGCCAAAACATCAGAGACCAACAATGATAATGGCGAGCGACCAATCCCTCTTTGCTCTTCTGAGTGAAATGGATAAGCATGGACTAAGATGTCCCGAAGATATAAGCTTGCTTAGTAACTGCGAATCGCGACTCTGCGAATTCGCCAGGCCCGCTCTGACCTCTGTCTGGCAAGATTTGTTCAAAATGGGACAGACAGCTGCCAACATCCTCATCGATTGTCTGGAAACGGGCGAAGAATTGACAGTCCAACATTCCAAAGATGATTTTCCATGTAAATTATTCATAAGGGAATCGTGTGCGAGAATAGGAGATGTTCAATGACCAATATTCCATACGTGAATGTTCGTCTTCAATTGAACATAGAAAATTATGTTTTATGTCGGTTGGTTTATTGATTTTAAAGGGTTTTTGTTTTTTTAAGGAAAGGGTAACGTTATGAAAAGATTTATTTTGGTAATGTGTATTGTGTTGGGAGTTTTGTTCTGTGGAATCGATACAATGGCGGATTTCTACGACAATTTTGATTCTTACAGCGACGGTAATCTTGATGCGGTCAGTGGCGGGATATGGGTCAAGGCGGGTGATGCACCGAACTTTCCGCTTAAGGTTAAGACCGTTGGCACGAGCAAGGTAGCTTCTCAGTATCCCGTGAATGACTATCGTGGTGCAGATTTCCTGCACTATGCCCCGACAAGCAACAACGGTATGCCCAATGGTGGAGCCGATTATACCGTCTCCGTTGATATTGACATCGACGGTAACGCGTATGGCGGTATCAGTGACGATGGAAGATTCGGTGTCGTTGGAAGATTGCAGGATAACTCAACCTACGTCTATGCCTACATCCTGATTGACCTGCCTTCGGCGGGTGCAAGTACCGCTAACTTGTGGATTCAGCGAAACGGAACGAGTATATGGTGGGCAAATGGTGTACCCATAAGCTACCTGAACGATAACCTCGGTCATATTACAATGACAATGACCGGAGCCAATGTTCACATAGAAGCCAACTGGGGTACCTCGTATTCGAAAACAGAGGACTTTACCGTGAGCGGCAATCTTCTTAATGCCGGTCCGGCAGGTGTTAACGCGCGCGATTATCACGGCAACAACTATTACGTGATGGGAAATTTTGACAACTTCAGCGTCGTTCCCGAGCCTGCTACAATTGCGATTCTGATATCAGGTTTGGGGTTTTTACGTCGAAGATAAATCCATATTATTCCTAACACTCGTAAAAAATACAACATCGACGGGAGTATTCATAATATCTCCCGTCGATGTTGAGAGGGCTGGATTCACGTGAAAAAGATATTATTACTTATCATTGTGTTCTTCATTATATTTGCGTCATCTGCTTTTGCAGCAGAGCAGGAATGGGAGTGTGGACTTTTCGGATACGGAAAGGAATTTCGGCTGTGCAAGGATGCGAATGAACTGATTCATGTTTATTTCCGTCCTTCTCATTCGGAAAAGGCAAAGAGTGCGAACTTAACTGTAAGGGTGCAGTTCCCAGCGGGTATCGAGTATCTCGAATTTCTCACGGACAAAGTTTGGCTGATGCCAAAGTGGGCGCAGAAAACCGAACCGGAAACAAAAATCGATAAGACTGATGCAGGATTGGCTATAACTTTTAGACTCAAGAATATCACCTTGAAAAAGAAATATCCGCACGGTTTGAGTTTTGCAATCAAAACTCATCGCGATTCAGGGTCGGGAAAGGCCAAGGTGAAAATCCAAAATGCCGATACCCATGCAATCCTAAGTCAGCAAGAATATACGGTAAACTTTCTGCCGCCTATACACGGGAAAAAACCGAAACATCTACACTCAATGATTGCTTACTATACTCAATTTTCTCAGCCGATTATCCGGCAAACTCTCGCATCGAATATTGTCAACGCGGGATTCACCGACTGGCTGAACATGAACGGACTTGACTTTCGAGGGTATGAAGATGCGAAAATGATGAATCGGGCTGGATTGAAAGTTCATACCAATCTCTTCGATTCCGTCGTATTCAAAGATTTTCCCTATGATAAATATCCCGAATGCCGGGAAGCGGATAAAACCGGAAAACAGCACAGCAAAGATGTCGATTTACAACAGATTATCGAACGACACCCTGCGGTCATCGCACATCTGAAAAAATTCTTTGACCGCCAATTCCTCGATATCGGATACAAAGGATACCAGCTCGACGAAGAACGTTCACCGGCAAGCGGATTCACAAAAGCGGGAATCAACGCGTTCAGGAAATGGGCGGCTATAGACGAAGCCGTTAAACTCAATGCCGCTATTATCAACGAGAACTATTTCGATTTGTGGACGCAATTTCGAAACCGACAGGTAGCGCTGGCACTACGAGTTATTGCTGAGGTTATCCGCAAAAATTATCCGGGAGTTACCGTAGGATATTATGGCTGCCCGCAGATTATCAGCAAATATAAAACATGGGCTAAAAAACATTATGTGTACGACTGGCGACTTTTGGCGGGAATTATCGATTTCGGTGGCGCGGGATATGATTTTCCCATGAAAGATTATCATCAGACCGTTACGTCTCTGGCAGGGACAGCGAAATTCTATCCCTGGTATATGGTCATCGAGAATTTCGGCGATTGGAAAAGAAAATATCGAAAGATTTCCGCCGCGATTATGCAGCATATGATTGCGACCAAAATGCAGGGATTCGCCATCTGGGTACATATAACCTGTAACAACGGCGCTTTTTATGACATCGCACAAATCAATACCTTTCTCTCGGAATACGAAAACTATTTCATCAATGGCACGGAAAATCCAAGACTCCTGACAGTAAAACCTCATTT
>CAZKNI010000216.1:0-4794 GCA_964554055.1 uncultured Phycisphaerae bacterium
TTACGGAATCCAAAATTTCTCAGGCATATTTGAACAAACAGCTATATCAGACTCAATCAGCGAAATTGCGTCAACAACGAGACTTAAAACAGCAAGAAATGCACAAAATAGCTGAGCAATATCAAGAAATAAAAGAACAGATGACTCAAGTACATCAACAGACCCAAGAACTCGCACTGAAAATCAACGAACTTACGGTAAGGCAAGAAACTTTAATCCAGAGAGTACAAGAAGAGCTTGGCATTGATATCGAGCATACATATAGCGATTATGAATATCAGGAACAAGATTGGCAGCAAGTAGAATCGGAAATAAACGACCTGAAAGGAAAAATATCGCGACTTGGCAATGTTAATATCGATGCTATTGCCGAACAAGAAGAACTTGAAGCAAGGCTTGTATTTCTAACATCTCAACGCGACGATTTACTCGAATCTCAAAACAAATTGAATCAGCTCATACAAAAGCTTGATGAGGAATCAAAGGCAAGATTTATCGAAACGTTTGAAGCGGTGCGAGTAAACTTTAACGAGCTATTCAGGAAACTCTTTGGCGGAGGAAAAGCAGAACTCGTACTCGACAATCCGGATGATATACTCGAAAGCGGGATAGACATCCTGGCACGTCCGCCCGGAAAAGAAACACAATCCGTAACATTATTAAGCGGGGGCGAGAAAACAATGACAACAGTGGCATTGTTGATGGCTATCTTCAAAGCTAAGCCGTCGCCTTTCTGCATACTCGATGAAGTTGACGCAGCACTCGATGAGCTTAACGTTGACAGATTTTCGAAAGTTCTGCAAGAATTTCTCGAACATTCTCAGTTTGTCGTAATCACACATAATAAACGAATGATGTCATATACGAATATCCTATATGGCATAACAATGCAAGAAGCTGGCGTATCGAAACAAGTAGCTGTCAAATTTGACAGAAAGAAGCCTGAAACAGATAAAGAAAAAGAACACGAAGCAGCATAAACACTCGTATTCAAGCATTAGAGAAACTGTAAACAGGATAATTTATGGGAAGAATAGGCTCTGCGGAACTTGTTATCATTCTTTTGGTTGCATTACTCGTTTTCGGCAAAAGGTTGCCAGATGTTGCACGTCAAGCCGGCAGGGCAATCTCCGAATTCAGACGCTCATTCAGTAATATTGATATTGATGATGAATCAAATCAAACGAGTGATTACGAACTTAATCACGAGCTTAATATCAAAAACGACAATGAAAATGACTCGCAAGCGTCAAAATCGTAAAATACGCCTTGACTGAAACGTTATTCCCCTTATATAGTATATCATTACTCTTGTAATCGTTAATCGTCTTTGTCAGCTTAAATTTAAATATCGAAGTCGAAAGTTAAATTGTCAAATATTGTCAAATAAGGTAAGGTGCAAAAGTGTTTAATATAAAAAACAAAATAATATCCGAAGCAATTACGTTTGATGACGTATCCCTTGTTCCGGCTCACTCGAGCGTTATTCCGTCGGAAGCAGACGTAAGCACACACCTTACACAGGAAATCGAACTTAATATCCCTCTCGTGTCAGCTCCGATGGATACGGTTACGGAATCGACATTGGCGATTGCATTGGCACAGATGGGAGGATTAGGATTTATACACAAAAATCTGTCAATCGAGGCACAAACTCGCGAAGTCGATAAGGTTAAGCGTAGCGAAAACGGAGTAATCACAGACCCCGTTACTCTGCATCCGAACGATAAGATATCTCTCGCTCGACGGATAATGGACGAACACAATATTTCAGGTGTTCCGATTGTGCAAGACGGGAACAAGCTTGTAGGAATTCTTACACGCAGAGATATGAAATTCCTCGACCTTGACGAGGATTGTCCTATAGAAAATGTGATGACGAAAGAAAATCTCATTACAGCAGCTCCGGATACGACTCTCGACGAAGCGGAAAAAATTCTAAATCAACACAAGGTGGAAAAGCTTCTGCTTGTTGACAAAAATAACAGATTATCGGGAATGATTACGATGCGAGACATCGACAAGACAAGGCAATATCCGCAATCATGTAAAGATTCCAGAGGCAGGCTTAGAGTCGGCGCTGCTGTCGGAGTTTTCGATTATGAACGAATAGAATCGCTAATCAATGCAGAAGTTGATGTAATTGTCGTAGATACAGCTCACGGACACAGCAAAAATGTTATCGAGACGGTGAAAACTGTTAAGAGCAAATATGATATTCAGCTGATAGCGGGCAATATCGCAACGGCACAAGCTGCCAAGGATTTAATAGAATCGGGGGTTAATGCTGTAAAAGTGGGAATAGGGCCAGGATCGATTTGCACGACGCGCGTAATCAGTGGCGTAGGTGTGCCTCAGATAACAGCTATTATGAACGTTGCTTCGATAGCGGACCCGTTAAATATTCCCGTAATTGCTGATGGCGGAATCAGATATTCGGGTGATATAACAAAGGCAATTGCAGCGGGCGCAAACGTCGTTATGATGGGCTCGCTATTCGCAGGACTTGACGAATCTCCGGGACAAATTGTCATTTATAAGGGCAGGCGTTATAAAGAATATCGAGGAATGGGTTCCTTGGGCGCAATGGTCGCAGGTTCAGCAGACAGATATAGTCAATCGGGCAAAGGAAAGCTCGTTCCGGAAGGTGTAGAAGGAAGAGTGCCTTATCGAGGCTCACTTGCTGACTTTGTATATCAAATGGTCGGAGGATTAAGAGCGGGTATGGGATATTGCGGAACAGCTACAATAGAACAATTGAGACGCAACGCAAAATTCGTTAAGCTTACAGGAGCAGGTCAGGTAGAAAATCATCCTCACGATATAACAATTGTGAAAGAATCGCCAAATTATACAATCGAATTTATGACGGAAAATTAGAAATATCCCAAAACCCTGATAATAAATTAGGATTTATCGTTTAACATTTGCCGCTTTTTGCCTTATAATTGCTTATAATCGATTGTGATTTACATAACACGACTTATTGACATAATAAAAGTTCAGACGATATGAGGGACAAAATAATGATTAGGTGCATAACAATTTTTTCTCTCCTTTTAATGACATTGGCAGTGTTAGCTGGTTGTGAAGCGACAGCTAAGTCAGACAAACTCGAACCGGGTTGGCAAAAAACAGCTAGCTATGAGAAAATAATGGCTACTCCTGCGACTCAGCCGAGTCCGCTTGTACATCGAAAATGGAAAATCTCGCAAGCAAATTATACCGAATGCGTTGTTACACATTTTGGCAGCTATTTTGACGATGAATTTGCAACTCAAGGCGACGGAAATGATACGTACGGCTGGACGGAAGCGGATATATTGGCAGCTATCTATTGCCCCGTAAGATTTGTTATAAATACGGTATGCGTTCCGATTAGCATGATAAAAGAGCCTCCGGGCGTGCTAACAAGTTCTGATCTCGATCAGTCTGCGGAACATTACTCGACAATATCATCGGAAGAAGTCTTATCCGAAGACAATAATGCAAACGAAAAATTTGAAGCGGGAAATCCCGCTAATAATAAAATTAGCGAAAACGAAAACAACAAAACGGAAACAAATTGATATTATTCGGAAAGCAATTTTCGGTTATCGTCAATCACTTAAAATTCATTCCTTATAATAGAAATCCATGACGAGTACAAAGCAAGAAACAATTGTTATTTTAGATTTTGGCTCACAATATTCGCAGCTTATTGCTCGACGCGTGAGAGAAAATCATGTTTTCAGCTTGTTGCTTGCGCCTGATACGCCTATCGAGAAAATTAAGCAATATTCCCCGAAAGGTTTAATTCTTTCGGGAGGGCCTGCAAGCGTATATGAACACGGAGCTCCTCGATGCGATGAGAGGATATTCGAACTTAATATTCCGGTACTCGGAATATGTTACGGCTTGCAAATCGGCTCACAAATATTGGGCGCAAAAATATCCGCTGCTAATGCAAGAGAATACGGCAGAACACATTTGCGGGTTGACGATACAAGCGATTTGCTTGCACATATTCCGAGTGAAACGACTGTATGGATGAGTCATGGCGATATTGTAAAAGAGCTTCCCGAAACTTTTATCCCGATTGCTCACACAGACAATTGTCCGCTGGCAGCTGTCAGGCACAAAGAAAAAAAATTCTTCGGAGTACAATTTCATCCTGAAGTTAGCCATACACCTTTTGGCGGGCAAATATTACGAAATTTCCTTTATGAAATTTGCAATTGCCAAGGCACATGGCAGGTAGGCAACTTCGTCGAGCAAACAATAAAATCGATTCGCCATCGAGTTGGCAGCTCACGCGTAATTTGCGGGCTGTCAGGCGGCGTTGACAGTTCGGTTGTTGCGATGCTATTGCACAAAGCTATCGGAAAAAATCTGACATGCATTTTTGTTGATAACGGTTTATTAAGAAAAAATGAAGCACAATTGGTCGAAGCGACTTTTCGCGATCATTTTCACATTGATTTGCGAGTTGTTGACGCAACGGAAAGATTTTTGCACGCTCTTGACGGAGTAATCGAGCCGCAGAAGAAACGGAAAATCATAGGCTACGAATTTATTGAAGTTTTTAAAAACGAGGCAAAATCAATTCCAGATGCAAAATTTTTAGCTCAGGGAACATTATATCCTGACGTGATAGAATCAGGCCATAGCGCATCGGGACAAGCAGCGAGTATCAAATTGCATCACAACGTAGGAGGCCTGCCTGAAGAACTTGGCTTCGAATTGATAGAGCCTCTTCGCGATTTATTCAAAGATGAAGTCCGTTCGGTAGGAGAGCATTTAGGGCTGCCGGAG
>CAZKNI010000217.1:0-3528 GCA_964554055.1 uncultured Phycisphaerae bacterium
AAAGCAATCACGATTCCACTCATTTTGCCCGGAATTTTGCTATCCGCTATACTCGTTTTTCTGTTAACTTTAGGCGAATTTACGGTACCGAATTTTTTGCGATACGATGTTTTTCTGGTTGAAAGTTTCACCCAATTCTCAGCGTTTTACAATTTTAAAGCGGCAACAGCGTCAGCGATTCCGCTAGCTGCTATTACATTGCTTCTTCTAATTATAGAATCATTTTTCTTGCGTAATAAAACATATCAGTTACGCCCCGCTTCCGATAGCGAACACTTTCCGCTAATCAAACTCGGAAAATATCGTAACCTGTTATTTGTAATAATTTCACTTTTGTGCACGATAATCGTTATCGTTCCGGTTATCGTGCTATTAATTCAATCAGCTAATCTCGACGCATATCGTCAGGCAATAACACGAGCGGGCGACAGTCTTTTGCGAAGCATCACTTACGCTATTATCGGTGCTACATTTCTCACGCTATTAGGTTTCTTTACGGGCTATCTGATACAAACGCAATCTCTAACATGTTGGCGTTCCGTAGATTCGCTGACATTCTTTTTGTTTGCCCTTCCAAGCACCGTAATCGGAATAGGGCTTATCAGTTTATGGAATACGAAAACGACAAACTTCATTTACGGCACACCAGCAATCATTATATTGGGATATCTTGCAAAATACATTGCTCTTACAAGCCGAATTTCCGTTACCCAGCTTGCACTCGTTCCGCCTTCCATGGAACAAGCAGCCCAACTTGTTGGCGCAAACTGGTTTCATAGAATAAGCTTCATCTGTATTCCCTTAGCTAAAGCAGGTTTGATGGCGGCTTGGCTTGTAGGATATATTTTTTCGCTTCGTGATACGGGCATAACAATGCTTGTCTATCCTCCGGGACACGAAACGCTGCCTGTCCGCATTTTTACGTTGATGGCAAACGGTTCGCCCGAACTTATCGCCGCTCTATGCGTGATAATGATAGCTGCAACTCTCTTGCCAATCGGAACATTACTCTTGATAAGCAACCTTTTCATGAGAAAGGTTAACAGATGAATATTGTCGAACTAAATAACGTATCAAAATTTTACGATGGCATAACAGTACTCGATAATATATCTATCGATATTGCTTCGGGCGAGCGTATTGTAATCCTCGGACCGTCAGGATGCGGAAAAACAACGATTCTCAAACTGATTGCGGGATTTATCGCTCCGGAAAAAGGAAGCATCTCTATTGCGGGCGAGCTTGTATCGGAAAATGGAAAAATTATTAAGCCGCCGGAGCAACGTAATCTCGGAATGGTCTTTCAAGACCTCGCTCTTTGGCCGCATTTTACCGTCAAGGGAAACCTTGAATTTGGACTAAAAGTCAAAGGCGTTCCAAAACTTGATAGACAACAACGAATACAAAAAATGTTAGACCTTATAGGAATGTCCGAATTTGCAAACCGCAAACCCGCTGAACTTTCGGGAGGACAGCAGCAGCGTGTCGCTTTGGCGAGAGCACTTATACTCGAACCTAAATTATTGTTAATGGATGAACCGCTTTCAAATCTTGATACGGAATTGAACGTCAGACTTCGAAAAGAAATACTCGAACTTCAGAAAAAACTCAATGTTACACTTCTTTATGTAACGCATGATAAGGACGAAGCTTCCGAAATAGCAACCCGCCTTATCACGATGAAGCACGGCTGTATCAAGCAAATTAAAACACAGACAAATAACTCAACCTGAAAACAGCTTTAAACTCATCAGCAGAAATCGAGGAACATGAAAACATCCTTTATAATTTCCTCCCTTACATGTATGTGTTAAATTTCCCTCTCTATCACAATATCCGAACCATTCGCCATATCTTTTATCTGCAAAATGAGAATATGCGTAATCATCTATCCGTTCGAGCCACTCAAGCCATTTTGAATCACCTGTCAGTTTATATGCTTTCAACAGAGCATATATCGACTCGCTGTGAGGCCACCATAATTTCATAGACGATTCGAGCTGCAAAGTAGGATTACCTTCAACATCCATAAAATAATAAAGTCCCCCGAACTCTTTATCCCAGCCGAATTCCAAAGAACGTTCTATCACGTTTAACGCCATTTCGCGATGTTCATCGTTAGGCACATATTCTAACAAGTCAAGCCAAAACCAAGCTGTCTCAATTGAATGTCCGGGAATAAAAAATCGCAACTCAGGCCAATTATTCGTGCACAATTGATTATCCGAATTGTCGATTAAAATATTTTCTTTCAAAATTCCCCTTTGAACGTCATAATGCCTTTTAGCTCCGTCAGCAGCTTGTTCGATAATATTTTTATAACGAACATCTCCGGTAACTTTAATCAACTCGATAGCCATGCTTGCAAGCACCATTACGTTAGCAAGATTGCTCATAGCGGGCTGACCTTGCAAAGTCGGCCTATCCATAAGCTCGGGATGTTTTATCCATTCGACTATTTTCCAAAACATTTCGACGGATTCATCGAAACATTGTTTATCTCCGCTGGCTTTATAATATTCGAGTAAAGCCAACATATAAAAAACAGCGGAATAAGGTTTTCGTTGATAAAAATACGGCTTACCCTCGCGAGTAAGAGAAAAATAAACTCTTCCTTTGGAATCCTTTCCGAACTTTCGAATAAAATTTATCCCGAGCTCAGCAATATCCAAATACCGTTGTGTCCTATCAAACTCATTATAAAGTCGGGCAAACATCCAAACTTCTCGCGATTGTAGCCACATATATTTTTTTGTATCATAAATTCTGCCATCGCGGTCAAGACATGTAAAATATCCCCCGTATTCATTATCCAACGAATATTTCATCCAAAAAGGAATTACCGAATCAACTAAATCAGCTCTGTATTTTTCGAGATATTTTTCCATAATCAACCTATAACAACTTGCACTTAATAAAGTCCCGACGATTCTCCTTGCGGCTTTTGAACATAAAAGTTTTCGATAGCAGCACGTATCTCTTGTGTAAGCTTTTTTGAGCTCGGGGCTAACAAAGTAATATCAGCTGCCGACACAATCAACCTATACCCTATTTCTATAGCGCGTTTCACCGCATCAGGCTGAACAAATACGCTTCCGGCAAATTTGTTATACTTTTTCGCTAATCGCCCTATTGCTTCAATTTTCTCGTCGAAATATCCTCTTGGCCGAGGCTTATGCATCTCGAGTCCGTCCTGCATCGCCATATCATCCGGGCCAAAAAATATCATATCAACGCCATCGACCGATATGATTTCTTCCGCATTCTCGAATCCCTCGTGAGTCTCTATTTGACATATTAACATAGGTTGAGCCCTATCTGAATTTGCATATTCTCTGCCGAACATATCTATAGGCCGACGTCCTCCATACGAGCGAATGCCGAGCGGCGGAAACTTTGCAGCACGCACAATCGACTTGGCTTGTTCTGCGGAGTTCACCATTGGCACCATTACGCCGTCAGCACCGGCATCCATATATTTGCCTATATTGCCTGCACTGTGATCCGGAACGCGAACAACACAAGGAC
>CAZKNI010000218.1:0-3133 GCA_964554055.1 uncultured Phycisphaerae bacterium
CATATCATCAGAGAAAATTAGTGTCGGTTCAAGAATAATGAGTGTCGCTGATATCTTTACCGCTTTGGCAGAAGACAGGCCATATAGAGAAGGATTAAGCAGAGAAAAACTCTCGGAAATTCTAAAAACACAAGTGGCAAACAACGCTCTTGATGGACGTATTGTTCAAATCTTATTAGATAATTATGGCGAAATTGCTTCAAGTGTTAAAGAAAAACAGCTTATTTCTAAAGAAATATTCGAAGAAAAGTTTTTGAAAGTAAAAATGCAAAATCAGTTAGCTGAAACAGTCGCATAAAATAATTTAATCTCTATGTAATCTATGACACTTTGTTAACGGGATTTTATTTATAAAATTTGAATAAAATCCCGTTTTACATTTATAATTATCTATATAAATACCCGTACTTTATTTTAACAACATATATACATATAATATCCCCTGGCGAATATGTATTTGTGAAAAATAGAAGCTAATTTTATAAGAAAACAATATAATAAATGTTGCAAAATCAGGAGACAACAAATTGAGCACGACAATTTGCGTATTTGGTTCGTCCAAGCCTGTTCCCCATCAGCGAGAATATGAACAAGCCTACGAATTAGGCAAACTTTCAGCTATTCAAGGTTGGAATATTTGTAACGGCGGCTATGGCGGAATAATGCAGGCGTCAGCAGAGGGTGCCAAATCCGCTAACGGAAAAACAATAGGCGTAACTTGTAGCATATTTTCTCGAAGCGGAGCTAACGAATTTATTGACGAAGAAATTAAGACAAACTCTCTTATGGAACGGCTTAACAGGCTTATTGAACTGGGCGATGCATATGTAATTTTGCCCGGAGGAAGCGGAACACTCGTTGAATTTGCACTTGTTTGGGAACTTATAGCCAAAAAACTTATGCCTCAAAAACCGATTGTCTTATTAACTGATTTTTGGATGCCTGTAGCGAAAATTACTGCAACGGAAAGGCCTAACACTCTCGAGCTATTGGAGTTCGTATTAAATCCGAAAGAAGCAATAGACGTAATAAGAAACAAACTCCGTGCGAATAAAGGACAAATCCAATGATAGCAATTATTTCTCTTTTCGTCGTTTTAATCCTATCGCTTATTACGACAAGAATAGCAACTGTCGCTCTTGCTCTTACAGGATTAAGTGAAGAGACAGCTCGATTTCAGGCCCGTTCCGCATTTACAGGCTGCGGATATACGACACAAGAAGCTGAACAAATTGTCAATCATCCTGTTCGCAGGAGGATAATTACAATTTTAATGTTATTAGGCAATGCAGGAATTGTAACGTCCGTATCTTCGCTAATATTAGCTTTCGTTCAAACGACCGAAAGCAAAGGCTGGATTATCAGAATTGTTATAATTCTCGCAGGTGTAATTACGCTTTGGCTAATTTCTAGCAGCAGATGGGTAACCCGACGAATGGAGCGAATTATTCGATGGGCATTACAAAAATGGACAAATGTTGAAGTTCGCGATTACGTAAGCTTGCTTCGTCTGTCAGATAATTTTAGCGTCGCGGAAATAAAAGTTGAGCCTAACGATTGGCTAGTGGACAAAACACTTGCAGAACTCGACCTGCACAAAGAAGGCGTTACCGTTTTAGGTATTCAATTGGCAGACGGAACATATATAGGCGTTCCGACAGGTTCAACTCAAATTCACGCAGGAGATGTGCTTCTGCTCTATGGAAGAGCCCAGACAATTGAAGACCTCGACAAACGTCTATTCGGAATCGAGGGCGATATTGCACATAAAAAAGCAATTGACGCGGAAAGACATCGCATGCAAGAACAAAAACTCGCAGAACGTCAACGAGAAGAAACGAAACATAAAGAATAAAGATTTAATATTTGACGAATTTATTCTTACCTGATAATATATTCTTTGGAATAATCACCTTCTTCTACGGGGAAACCGTTATATTAAAAAATGAAGTATTTCGACATGTTTATAATCAGTAAAAACATGCAAAAGGACAATTAGCGGAAAGGACGATATGTTTCCAATTAGTGACGATGTACCGAGTAAACATATTCCTATTGTAACATGGCTACTGATTTTGGTTAACGTACTTATTTTTTTACTCGAACTCGCATGTCCGGAATATGCCCGCGAACAAATAATATATATTTTCGGTATTGTTCCGAGGCGATATACGGACGCTCATTGGGCATCTCTCGTGGGCTTTTCTTATAACAATCTCTGGAATTATTGGCCATTCTTTACTCATATGTTTCTTCACGGAAGCTGGCTTCACATAATTAGCAATATGTGGGCATTATGGATTTTCGGCGATAATGTCGAAGATAGAATGGGCCCGATACGATTTTTACTGTTTTATCTGATTTGTGGAATAATAGCAGCGTGCATTCACTTAAGTTTACATCCCGATTCTACCGTTCCGACAATAGGCGCTTCCGGAGCTATATCAGGCGTACTTGGGGCATATTTTCTGTTGTTTCCGTTAGCAAATGTTCTCGTTATGATTCCTATTTTGATATTTCCGTTCTTTTTCGTGCTGCCCGCATTCATTTATATAGGAATTTGGTTTCTATTACAATTTATGAGCGGAACAGCTTCTTTGGTAACTCCGCAAGCAGCAGGAGGAATTGCTTGGTGGGCACACATAGGGGGCTTCGTTGCAGGTCTCCTATTGTGTAATTTATTCGTTTCCAGAGATTACAAACAAGGCACAAAAAATCTCATGTATCAACAAAAAACCGCTATTTCGGATGCTTGGACTAAATACTGACAACTTCTTTATAATAGGAGAAAACAAATGGGAGTAATGGACGTTTTCTGGATTTTCTTTATGCTTACAGCTCTTCAGCCGATTTTAAGGCAAAAAATGCTCGAAGCGGCAAGACAACGGCTACTTACATTAATTGAAAAGGAACGAAATTCGCGTGTAATTTTGCTCATTCACAGGCAAGAAACAATGAGCTTGCTTGGTTTTCCGCTTGTAAAGTATATAGACATTCAAGATTCAGAAGAAATTATTAGAGCCATCCGCCTGACCGATGATAATATCCCGATAGATCTTATTCTTCACACACCTGGAGGATTAGTGCTTGCGGCTGAGCAGATTGCCTATGCCTTAAAGGCACATAAGGCTAA
>CAZKNI010000219.1:0-3262 GCA_964554055.1 uncultured Phycisphaerae bacterium
CATCATGGATGCGGCTATTATAATCCCGACGGAACACTTCATAGCACATATCCGGTGTTCGCTACTCGGGAATTTATGAAAAGAATATATACGGTTCTGAAAACACGAAAACCCGATAGCGTAATAGACCTGCATAGCTCATTTAGTTACGCTATACCTGCTGTCGCATATTCGGACATAATTTGGAGCGGCGAAATTTGGTATCACCTGAAAAGCAAAGGAGCAAAATTTATTCCCGACGAGTTGACGCTTGATAGATTTCGCACCGAATTTATGGGCGTTCAAGCTGGAGTCGCTGCAAATACTCTTGCATATAGGCTTGGCCCGCAGGATAAGGTTGCCGCTATTTCTCTGCTGCATGATATTCCGGTAAGACCTAATAATCGAAATTATGATGTTCTTGCACACCAAAAAGGTTCTAAAAATTATTTCAAACTGATGATTAAAATGTGGAAAATGAGAGACGATTTTGACGCTAAACATGCGGAAAAATTTTATTATTGGCAAAAATGTCAAAAGCAATATGTTTCCGTCAATCCTGATAAATGTTATGTTTTGCTATTTCGACATCCACAAAACGGCATTTTGATTTATGTAACAAATCTCAACAAAGATAAACGTACGGTCAAAGTTACTCTAAATCCTAATATGCTAAACAACCTAAATTCGATAGGCTACGATGTCTTATCGCAAAAAAACATTCCCATAAAACAAATGACATTGTCGCTATTTCTCGATTCACTCGAATGGAAATATATTTGGATAAAACCAAAATCATAAATTAATATTTACTCAAACTAAACAAGAGGATAAGCAAATGGAGAATATTTTAAATTACGAAATTCAGCTCGAGACGATAAGCTCAGGCTATGATAGAAAAACTTGCTGGGTACATGCAAGAGGAGGAACAATACCTGCTAACATATTCGGAAACGATAATCCTGTTGTTGTCGTCGTACTCCAGAAATTACAACTGACAAAGTGTGATGTATTTTACGCAATAAATGAATTTCGAACAGATGATTTGGGAAAAACGTGGACAGGCCCCATCGAACATAAAGATACGCTCGGCCGAAGAAAATTCGGAGATGTGGAAATATGTCCATGTGATATGTTTCCAAAATTTCACGAAAAGACTAAAAAATTAATGATAACAGGACATGTAGCTACTTATAAAAATAACGATTTGACATTGAAACGCCCACGATTTCCATGTTACAGCATATATCGTCCCGAAAATATGACATGGAGCAAATTTAAATTGCTGGACCTGCCCGACAAAGACAATAAATTCTATAACGCAGGTGCAGGCAGCGCCCAGAGATGGGATTTGTCAACGGGAGAAATTCTTTTGCCTATATACTTTCACACTTTCGAACAAGAACAGCAAAGAACGAGCCAATGCGCCGATATTCCTTATGCTTCGACAGTTGTAAAATGTCGCTTCGACGGCGAGAAAATGGAATATATCGAACATGGCAGCGAATTATCCGTTCCACAAGGCAGAGGATTATACGAGCCATCGATAACATTCTACAAAGGCACATATTATTTTACTCTACGAAACGATTACACGGGATATGTAGCTAAAAGTAACGACGGACTAAATTTTGATATGCCTATCGAATGGCGATGGGATGACGGCAGCCCACTCGGAAACTATAACACTCAACAACACTGGGTAACTCATAGCGACGGACTATTTCTCGTATATACGCGTAAAGGCGCAAATAATGACAATGTAATGAGACATCGAGCACCTTTATTCATTGCGCAGGTCGATATCGACAAACTTTGTGTAATACGGGATACCGAAAAAGTTCTCGTGCCTAATCGGGGTGCCCGGCTTGGAAATTTCGGCGTTACAAATGTTACATCTACGGAAACATGGATAACAGTTACCGAATGGATGCAAACCAAAGACCCTGACCCTTATGACTTTACCGTTTGCGAAAGCTACGGCAGCGATAATAGCGTTTTTGTCGCAAGAATTTTATGGGAAACTCCTAATAAAATTGCGTAACTCCGTTTGTACTTTTTACGCTTCTTGCAGCTGACATGCTATTATCGCAAACAAACCCCAGCAACTCTAAAATCAAAATGAATACACAAACACATAATTCTATGTGCGATGATTCTCATAACATCGGCTTGAGAAATTCGACAGTTTTTGTCAATGCCTGTTTCCTATCCGGAAGAGAAAAACCGCATTCGAGTGATACATAATTTGAATAGCCAATATCCTTAAGTGTATCAAAAATCACTTTAAAATCTATCATTCCCGAGCCAGGCTCGAGACGGGTGTTATCAGCAAGATGAATATGAACAATATGCTTATGATTATCTCTAATAGCTCGCGTCACATTCCGCTCTTCGATATTCATATGAAATAAATCACCCATTGTCGCTAAACCTTCGACATTAGCAGCGTCTATTAATCTGACAGCATGCTCAATTGTATTCAAATAACGAGTTTCGCCACGATTTAGCGGCTCAAGAATAAGATTTGTATTAGCTGACTTAGCAACAGGTCCAAGCTCCTTAAGATATTCGACAAGCAATTTGTCCTGCAATTCAATTACATTCATCATAGGCGATAAATCGGGCAATTCAGGCTGACCGAAAATCGGAACAACAATTAAGCCGACAGCTTTTAGCCTACCTGCTATCTCCAATAATTGGCTTATGTCCTCAAACGCATTTTCTCTGTCTTGTTTGTCAAATGCTAACAGACTTCCACGATAGCCTACGAGAATTACCGATACTTTTAATCCCTTTCTTTCGAGCGTATTGCTGAGTTTGTCAACAGTTTCAGGTTTGCGTATTAAGTCTTTGCCCCAAATCTCGACAGCTTCAAAGCCCAATTCAGCTAACATGTTACATCGCGCTTCAATAGTTTCGCCAAGACCCAAATTCTCTTGACATGATAACTTTAATCGCATACTCAATTCTCCTAAAAATACACTAAAACTTAAATTGTAATATTCCATTTGAGCTTTTGTATCAACTTTAACGCATTGAATCCTAATATTTTCTCTTTCACTTGCTCCGATATATTGGCATAAGCAATTGGCCCTATACTCGTTCCGAAATCAAGGTCAAGAGCATCCGAACCGTGTAATATCTTCTCTACATCCATATCGTTTGCCATCTGCTCAATAAATGTCCTTTTGTCCCGAGCTTTACAAACAAATGCAGCACAAGTACATTGATAGACGTTGTCATATTTATTAATCACGTCCTTATATCCCGTTGATGCGTG
>CAZKNI010000220.1:0-5627 GCA_964554055.1 uncultured Phycisphaerae bacterium
AATGTTTTATGTAAGACTTTTACAAACAGCTATCAGGGCGCTAAAAAGCAATACGTTACGTTCTCTGCTCGCCACTTTGGGCGTCATCATAGGCGTTGCCGCCGTCGTAGCTGCTATGTCTATTATAGAAGGCGCAACAAGAGAAGTCCTAAACTCAATAAAAAGCTTCGGCTCAAACGTTCTTATTATATATCCCGGAGCAGCCAGAAGAGCGGGAAGGCAAGTCGGAACGGTAAACACTCTCTCAATCGCAGATGCAGATGCCATCGTCGATAAGTGCCCCGCTGTCATACGAACAGCTCCGGAAGTTATGGGAGCGGGACAAATCAAATTCTATTCCAAAAATATGAATTGCACAATCTTAGGAACAACAACGACATATCCCTTAATTAGAGATTACAAAGTCGCGCAAGGCAGATTCTTCAATAAAAGCGAGATAAAATCCGAAGCTTATGTCGTCGTTTTAGGATACAAAGTAGCAAAAGAGCTTTTCGGACGAGGAACTCCTCTCGGATTTGTCGTCAAAATCAGAGGAAAACCCTTTACTGTTGTAGGCGTAATGGAAAAAAAGGGAACTTTAGGCTTTATGAGAGTTGACCAGCAAGTCATTGTTCCAATAACAACTGCAATGAAAAGACTTTTCGGATATCGAGCTGTCAGCTCAATTTCCGCACAAGCTATCAATACCGATTCCACAACGATAGCACGAAAACAAATTCGTTCTCTTTTACGTAAACGCCATAAAATAGCGCCGGGCGATAAAGAAGATTTCGGAATTTTTAGCCAAGAGCAACTCTTAAAAGGTTTTCAGGAACAAGCTAAAATCATGGGCATCGTATTTTACAGTATCGCGGGAATAAGCCTTGTCGTCGGCGGAATCGGAATAATGAATATAATGCTCGTTTCGGTTACCGAACGCACACGCGAAATAGGCGTTAGAATGGCTGTCGGAGCCAGACGTTCCGACATCCTTTGGCAATTCCTCGCTGAGAGCAGCTTGATTAGCCTTGTAGGAGGAATCTTAGGCGTACTGTTAGGAATTGCGTTCAGCCATATCATTGCAAATATTTCCGTCAATTTGTTTAAAGCTTATGTTCCGAATTCCGCTATTATAACAGCTTTTACCGTTGCGTTCATTACCGGAATAATAAGCGGACTGTATCCCGCATTCAAAGCATCTCAGCTCGACCCCGTTGAAGCGCTACGATATGAATAATCCGCATATTTCGAAAATTAGCTCATTAAATTTACACAAATGAATTCAGCCATCAACATTTTAACGATTGTTAGCCCGCATTTCTTACAAGAATAAGCTATTTTTGAAACAAAGGCTTTAATATTAAATTTACGAAGAGTTATGAAAAACGTTGTCTCCGAAAGAAAGGCTTTTAGCAAACAAGAGTGTAACCGGCAAACATTTGAACTTCAAAAAACGAGTTACACCCGATATTGCGAGCGAGTCAAACCCTAAAACCGAAAATTGCTTCACATTAAAAACAAAAGCCTTAATCCTGAAAGTTTCAGCTTTCCGGAACGAACTCTTAATCTTGAAGTTTTAGGGCTTGACAATTTCTTCTTCTCAATCCGCATTCCGCAATTCTTCTCTCGTCATTGCGAGGAGTCAGACCCTAAAATCTAAAAATGTTTCATATTGGGAAAAACGCTTTTAATATTTGAATTTTAGGGTCTGACGACGCGGCAATCTATATTTTTCGTAGACCGTTGGCCGTCGACCGTTGACCGTTTCTGCTCACGCCGCGAAGTTTCGCGAAGCGAAACGAAGCGCAAAAACCCCGCAAGGGGCGCGGGGAACGATTTTCGCCGTCGCTGCATCTCCCGACGCGAGCAAAAACAGGCTGTGCTTATCAATCCGCAATCCGAAATCCGCAATTTTTTCAGGCTGTGCCCGCGAAATGTGATTCATTTTGTTTTGAGTTTATTCGCGGAGAACAACTCGCGCAGCTGCTGCGCCTCCCGTCGCGAGCAAAAACGGGCTGTGTCCGCGAATAGATTATCGTTTTTGAAAGACACAAAAAGCTGTCATATTTGCGCGAGAGAATTTAAGAGCTGATAGGCTTGTCGCTGACGAACCTTCGTCAGCGACAAGCCTATTCTTAATAATCTCAACAAAGCGATGAAATTGTTTCTGCTTTTCCGGAAAACAATTTGTTTACATTTTGATTTTCGTGAAAGTGAATTGTGCCGTTGCCTATTCGCAACGCAGTGCTGCCAAAAATCAGCTATATTAAAAATGTGTGAAAAATGCGGGCTAATTTGCAGATTTATTACGCACTCGCGGGCGTGTTTTCCATCTACGATGAAGCCAAAGATATTGCGAAGGGTCTTTCCGCACCATTTGCTCTATTGCAGACGTATAACGCTGAGTTATATAACGCAATTCATCTTCCCGCCCCTGCCAATCACAAGGATATATAATATCTTCAACTTCAAGCTCATAATGAAACTCTTTCCACGACGTCCTTCGCGCACAGCCGACGATTATAGGCCGATTCGTTTCCATTGCTACAAGGCCTATACTCTTATATGTCGATGCCTGTTCCCCGAAAAAATCAACAAACAATCCCTTTCTGCCCGCATCCTGGTCAGCGATAAATCCTAATAATTGCCCCTCTTCTATTATCTTTCCCATCGCAGCTGACGCACCTTTTTTGTAAAGCAAATTCAATCCGTGCCTCGCACGAATTTGCACAAGATAATCGTTCATATACGGATTATCCAAAGGCCTCATAACTGCCGACATATCAAACCCCAATGTCGCCAACGTATATCCCAAAACTTCCCAGCTACCATAATGTCCCGTCAACACAATAGCACCGTGATGCTCGAGCAAAACACGCAATGCCGACTCGAAATTTTTAAGCGTAACATATTTCTTCCAGCGTGAAAGCGTAATATAACGATTTGTCAATAAACACTCGATTGCGAACATTGCAAGATGTTCACACGAACGAGCCCCTATTTGTTCAAGCTGCCTCTCCGAATATTCATCTCCCAACGCTAATTTTAAATTCGACATTATCGGCTCACGACGCTTCCTACGCAAAATTTTACTGACAAACGGAATATCCCTGCCTATAACATGCCACATAACACGCCCAAGCCATCTTCCCGTACGCAAATTTCGCTCTATCGGAAACAGATGAAACAAAACAACAATAACACGCAATCCGATATATGCCATATAATCCAAAACAGGATTTCTTTTTTTCTTCTTTTTATTTTTGCCCATCGCCTATTATTCAATCATCCACAACTTCTATTCTTATCCTGCCCATATACTCTGCTAATTTCGCATTGTCAATCGTTAAGCTACCGTCCGACAAATCGCTAAAGCTAATTGCAATGTGTGCCGGGTCGGGATGAACCTGTCCGAATGTAGGGTCCAAATCGACCCATCGCCCGTCAAGCCAAACCTGAACCCACATATGATATCCGAAAGCCCCGAATTTTCCTATCTTCGGTGCATAAGCCAAACCGGTAACAACTCGCGAGGGAATTCCCTTTATCCTCGCTAATGATGCTAACAATACCGAATGTTCCGAACAATCACCCGTTCGAGTCCTTGCTATATGAGAAGCATTATCGAACACGGACGATAAATCCTTTTTCGTTATATATCCGTGCACAAACAAACATAACTTTCTCGCAACGGCATAAGCACTTTTGCTCGTCCCGCTCGCTTGATTGGCAAGTTTAATCAAAAGCAAATCTTTCAAATTCAAATAGCTGCTATCCGCTAAATATTTTCTATCGACCGTTTTTAGAACACGATTTGTTTTGCTTTTAGGCTCGCCACTGCAAATTTTTAAAATCTGCCAATCATCACCTTTCGCAATCACCTTTTGCATCGATGTTTCGGGTAAAGGTGCAAGAGAAGAGCTATCCGAAGAAACAATTTTTAACTTAAGACAGCTACCGTTAAACTTTAACGGCTTAGACAATTCTATTAGCGACTGTGAAAAAATTTCCTTCGTCGTCAAATCCGAAATAGCTTCTCGCTTATTTGTTGCTATCATTATCACCTTAAACGTGCCTATCGATATTTCCGTATATAACGGATTATTTTTTGCATCCACAATAGCTACAGACGCATTTACGGGCAATCCTCTTATTCTCGAAATAATTTTCGTCCCGGAAATTTTTTTACCCGCAACTTTAATTTCTGCATGCCCAGCGACAAAACATTCCAACATTGCAGGCTTACTTAAATTTATCTGCGGGTCATACGTATTAAGAACAAACTTCGTACCGTATTTACTTAAATATTTCAACGTCTCCAAATGAGACGCCCAACTAAGCTTGACATCAGGCACGGGAAATTTTCGTATGCTGCTTTGCCCGTTCTGAGTAATTTTTACGATAAGCTCGCTATTCGTAAATCTACAATCATACTCACTCTTAAAATTGCCGAGGCTAACTTCACTCTTATATCTGATAGGCCTACCTGTTATTGTCTCTACTGTTTTGGTGAACACTTCACACTGAAATTTGAAATTGTCCCTCCCTAATTTAAGTATCATTTTGCTGCGTGTTATAATATTATTGCCTTGACGTTCACTCTGAAATCGTCCGCAACCGCATTTAATATTCCCGAGATATACTGAGAAATATTGCTCATAAAAAATGCCTTGTTTCGGATTAACGATTGCCGCTTCATCTCCGTAAGTATATGCAACATGCCAGCCAATCAAAACGCTGCATAAAAAAAATATCGATTCTGGCAAAACAACGAAAAAATGTTTACTATAATATCTCATATATTTTACCTTTTTATGTAACTTTGGCATTGAGATTAAAAATAAACAATAAAACAAATAATTATTAGATATTAAATATTACATTAAAATGTTATTATCGATTTTATTACCAGTTTACAACGAAAGCGAGACAATTGTCCAGTCAGTTGAACGAATATTTTCGACCGATTGGCCGACCGATTTTGAAGTAATCGCTGTCGATGACGCATCATCAGACGATTCTCTCGAAAAGTTACACTCTCTCGCTAAGCGCTTTGACAATTTATATGTTTATCATCATCAACAAAATCAGGGCAAAGGCGCCGCTATAAGGACAGCTATTTCAAAAGCACAAGGCGACGTTATAGCTATTCAAGATGCCGACTTGGAATATGACCCTGCTGAAATCGTAAAACTTGCAGAACCGATTTTGGCGGGACTCGCCGACGTCGTTTACGGGTCTCGATTTTTATGCGAGTTCGAAAGCCCCCCTATTCACAAATTCGCAAACAAATTTCTAACAAAATTCAGCAACCTTCTAACAGGCTTGAATTTAACAGACATGGAAACATGCCAAAAAGTAATAAGAAAAACTCTGCTGAACGATATTAAAATCCGCTCGAACCGATTCGGTATCGAGCCTGAAATAACCGCAAAACTTGCACGCAAGCATCCGCGTTTTCTTGAATTACCCATTTCATATAAATTCCGAACTTACAAACAAGGAAAAAAAATTACATGGCGAGATGGAATAAAAGCCTGCTTCGCCATAATTTATTTTCGTTTCTTCGATTAGCTGAGATATTGTCAAAAAGCAGCTAAACACACTTATTTTGACTTGACTTTAAATATATTACCGTTTAACAAAAT
>CAZKNI010000221.1:0-3065 GCA_964554055.1 uncultured Phycisphaerae bacterium
GTAAGCAACACAAGTACACGTTTACCCTGCAACGCATATTGCTCCCCGACAGCCAAGCACAAATCAGGAACCAGCAAACATTCAACAACAGGGTCTGCCGCTGTATGCACAAACATTATCGTCCTACCCAACACTCCTCCGTCTTCAAATGTCTGACGAAATTTAAGATAATCATCATGACGCAAACCCATTCCCCCCAAAATTATAACATCAGCTTCCGCCTGCAATCCTATTCGCGCAAGCAGTTCGTTATAAGGCTCTCCTGCAACAGAAAAAATCGGAAGCTTTTGAGATTCGACAAGAGAATTAAAAACATCTATCATCGGAATACCCGTATGCACCATTTTATCCGGACGACGACGCTTTACGGGATTAACTGCCGGTGAACCCAGCTCTATGCGCTCTGCTTCTACCGGACCCCTACCGTCGCGAGGGTTAGCGGAACCGTCAAATACTCTTCCCAACAAATCATCGGAAAACGGAACGGTCATGGGACGATGTAAAAACTGAACTTTATCTCCCGTCGATACACCCGGAGTTCCGGCAAAAACCTGCAAGCTTACCCTATTACCTTCAAGCTTAATTACCTGAGCCAACGATGTTTCCCCCCCCGTATTTATCACCGCAAGCTCATCATAACCTATTCCCTGTGCCTCTACCGTAATAACATTTCCGACTATCTGAGATATCTTATCATAATATTTTCGCATTTTGAGCTTTCCTCAAATCTTATTCCTTACCTTTTTTATGCTTCGCTATGAACTCATCTATTCGTTTTAAAATCTCCTTAAACTCATCGCTATCCATAGCTGCATAATTCCAATTCCTAAATAAATCCGAAATCTCTATCATCGTCTTTCTCGCATGAGACTTATCCTCAAAATCAAAATCAAGCTCAAGAACTTCCAAAATCTTATCAAACACAAAAACCTGTCTTTCCGCAGGAGTCGCACCGTCAACTTCATCAAAGGCGTTTTGCTGCAAATAACAATTATCAAAAAAGTCCGACTTCAACGCCACCGTAAAATCTTCGACCGACGTCCCTTCCTCCCCAACAACTGTCATCATCTGCCTAATCTCATTCCCTCTCCTCAAAAGCCTTTTAACCTTATCCATTTTCTCAGGTTCAATTATCCCCCGATATTTACTCCACGATTCCAGCGGATCGATTGCAGGATACCTGCGAGCATCGCTTCTTGCTCTTGACAATCCGTGAAACGCCCCGACGACCTTAAGAGTACCCTGCGTAACAGGCTCTTCAAAATTCCCGCCAGCGGGGCTAACCGTTCCGCCAATCGTCAACGATGCAACCCGACCGTCCTTAAGCTCAATGGCACCCGCACGCTCATAAAAAGATGCTATCCTACTCTCCAAATACGCAGGAAACGCTTCCTCACCCGGAATCTCTTCCAAACGACCGGACAACTCACGCATCGCTTGTGCCCAACGTGATGTAGAATCTGCGAGAAGCAAAACATTCAAGCCCATCTGCCTGTAATATTCACCTATTGCCGTCGCTGTATATACCGAAGACTCACGAGCCGCTACCGGCATCGCTGACGTATTACAAATTATTACCGTACGTTCCATCAAACTTTTACCCGTCCGAGGGTCAATAAGTTCGGGAAACTCACGCAACGTCTCAACAACTTCACCTGCTCGCTCACCGCAAGCCGCTATTATTACAATATCAACTTCCGCATGTCGAGACGTAATCTGCTGCAATACCGTTTTGCCCGCGCC
Organism: uncultured Phycisphaerae bacterium; assembly: GCA_964554055.1. Lineage (GTDB taxonomy): Bacteria > Planctomycetota > Phycisphaerae > JAAYCJ01 > JAAYCJ01 > S014-18. The sequence continues at coordinate 1,744 of CAZKNI010000221.1, forward strand.
GAAAGGTCCGGGAATACAATACGTCCCTCCTCTGACGATAGGAAACAAAGAATCAATTATCCTAACACGCGTTACAAGAGGCTCTCTCGGCATCAATCTCCGCTTCGACTTATTAAGAGGAATCTTCACAGGCCAATATTGCTGCATCGTTACCGAACGAACTTCACCCGCTTCATCTTTAACTTTCGCAATCTCGGACTCAACCGTATATTCACCTTGTTCCGCCATCCAGTCAATCGTATATTTCCCCCGCCAAAGAAAAGGAAGCATAATCTGATGCTTAAATATTCCCTCGGGAACAAAACCCAATACATCTCCCGCTTCAACAATCTCTCCCACTTTAGCCTCGGGCGTAAACTCCCATTTCTTTTCCAAGTCAAGACCGTGAATATATTTACCGGGCGTCAGGAAAAATCCTTCTTGCTCCGCTACTCGATGCAACGGATTTTGCAACCCGTCATAAACCTGACCCAACAACCCGGGCCCTACAACAACGGAAAGCATCTGTTCGTGAAACTCTACTAAATCGCCTACCTTTAACCCCCTTGTTTCCTCAAACACCTGCAAATCTATCATCCTGCCACGAACTCGAATAACCTCAGCCAGAAGCTTTGCTCCGTCCGAACGAACGCAATACCCTATCGAATTCTGAACTATTCTACCGTCCGATTCCGCAACAACCAAATTACCGTAAACCGCAATTATTTTTCCCTCTACCAAGCTCACTGATATCCCTTTCGATTTATTCCAAATTAAACCCTTTTGTCATAATTTCTTTCATTCTTTACCGTTTCATCACCTGAAACCCTCTGCCACTGTTTCATTAACATCAAACGCACCCCATACACCGTAAGCTCATCCGCATCAAATGTAAAATAAAGCTCATTTTTCTCGACCCAATCCCATTTATATTTCAACAACAATTGCAATCCCGATAAAGGAGTACGAGCGGAACGCCACTCGTTAATTATATTCGTAAAATCTTCATCGGATTGGATATCACTTGCCACCAAATACATCCGAGACTCAAGCCCAAGCACCTTCGCTCGCTCAGCTGCTAACGCATTACGCAATCCGACCTCAAACCCAACCCACTTCCGTAAAAATTTGCTTCCGAGCTTCGATGCTATTCTCTCAGCATAATGAAAATAATTATCCCATACATCATCAACTTCCTGCCGACTCTCCGACTTTTCGCTTATCGAAAGATAATCAGGCAATGGCTCCTTATTACGCACCTGATTTACCGTCAACACACAAGGAACGATATCTACATCTCTAAGCTCCCCACTCAAAACACCTTGACGCTGCAACAAATCATC
>CAZKNI010000222.1:0-5595 GCA_964554055.1 uncultured Phycisphaerae bacterium
ACTCTTATAAGGAGGATTTAAATATCGTGAGCGGTGTACCTTTGAAGATACTTATAGTCGATGATACCATCGTTTATCGGAAGATTGTAAAAGATATTCTAACAGGTCAAAATGATATCGAAATTGTCGGAACGGCAAGCGACGGTGAGCTTGCATTGCGCAAAATAAAAGAGCTCAGGCCAAATCTACTTACATTAGACCTCGAAATGCCCAAACTCGACGGTTTGGGAGTTCTCAAGCAAATCAAGGAACAAAATCTTCCTGTCGGAGCGATAATGATAAGTTCGCTCACGAAAGACGGTGCACAAGCTACGATAAGAGCACTCAAACTCGGAGCTTTTGATTTCGTTGCAAAACCCGTTGGCGCAAGCATAGAAGAAAGCGTTGCATCGCTCAAAAATGAATTGCTCTCCAAAATACGAGCATATAAACAATCGTTAGTTGCACAGTCAGCATCTATTCATATATCCACAACGGCGGAAAACAGGCAAACAAAATTACCAAAATTCTCTAACCCTTCCCAAAAGTTTACGAATGTACCCGAAATCGTGTGCATTGGAATTTCAACGGGAGGGCCACAATCACTCGGATATATGCTTCCGAGGATACCTAAAGACTTTCCGTTACCCATTTTAATCGTTCAGCATATGCCACCAAAATTTACAAAATCTCTTGCTGACGATTTGAATAATAGGTCTCGGCTGACTATCAAAGAAGCAGAAGATTCCGAAGCGATAAAATCAGGCTTCGTGTATATCGCCCCCGGCGGACAACATATGAAAGTTAAGAAAATAATGAATGAAGTTTATATCCACATAACAGATGACCCGCCGGAAAATAACTGTAAGCCTTCCGTTGATTATTTATTCCGTTCCGTATCGATGATATATGGCGGAAATGCCATTGCAGTAATCATGACCGGAATGGGAAACGACGGAACGCTTGGATGTAGGCTTTTGAAACGAAAAGGCGCTACAATCATAGCACAAAATCAAGAAACATGTGTCGTTTATGGAATGCCTAAAGGCCCTATTGAAGAAGGCATTGCTGATATAATTGTTCCGCTTGACGAGTTGGCAGCAAAGATTACCGAACTCGTAACGCAAGCATGTCCTACATAGTTTGCGGCAATCAATAAATATAAAGGAGAACTTGTAAGGTTGAAGGTAACAAGTGAGGAAATTAAGTTATTATCGCGATTGGTGAGAGACCTTTGTGGCGTTGTGATTGACGAAAGCAAAGACTATCTCATCGAGCAGAGATTAACGCCTATTGCCGATGAGTATGGCTGTAAAAGCTTCAGTGAACTTTATCATAAAATCAGATACGCCAAAGACAGAAACCTTGAACAAAAAATCATTGACGCAATCACGACGCAAGAAACTTTATTCTTCAGAGATACATCGCCCTATGAAGCGCTTCAATATAAAGCTCTACCGGAGTTAATCGATGCTAAAGAAAAGCAAGTTGTAGGGAAAAATCGAATCAGAATTTGGTCAGCTGCTTGTAGCACAGGCCAAGAACCCTATAGCATTGCTATGATTATTTGCGAACTTCTGCCTGACGTTCACGAAAATTGGGACGTTCAAATTTTAGCTACCGATATATCAGACGATGCTATTAAGCAAGCGAGTAGAGGGGAATACACCGATTACGAAATCGGAAGAGGAATGAAAGAGGAAATGCTAAAAAAATATTTTATAAGAACCCCAAAAGGCTGGAAGGTTAAAGACGAGCTACGTTCGCTCATTGCATTTCGCAAACTAAATTTGCTTAAGCCCTTCGTCGGAATAGGGCCATTTGATGTAATTTTTTGTAGGAATGTCGCTATTTATTTTGAACCTGAAATTCGCAAAGACTTATTCAAAAGAATAACGGATGTCCTCACGCCGGAAGGATACTTATTTGTAGGTTCAAGCGAATCACTCATCGACCTTGGCCCCAACTTTAAGCCTTTATATCATTGCAGAGCTGTCTTCTATCGGCCTAACAAACTTGCAGCTGAATTAGCAACGAGCAAATAATCACCTGCCGACAATCTCTTAAGCTTCTTTATTATTTTTCGCTTTGCTCAACCTGTTATATATTTCATAGACGAAAATAGGACAGACAAATTACGATTCGTCTGTCCCATTTTATACATCAATAACTTTTTTATATTACATTTTTCAAACTTATTGAGTCGAAGATGTAGCTCCGCTCGAGGTTTGTTGCCCAATGCTGAACGGATACCAGTGATTCGGGCCACAGAATCCCGGAATTACACAAGTCGGGTCTTTATCATAATCGGGATAATCAGGTATAAGCCTATTAGGCTGACCCGCAATATCTACCTGTTGAAGCTGAGATAAATTCAAGAGAGAATCAGGCGGAATGAGATTCAACATCGTTTGAGCTAAATCACATCCTACCAATATCGAAACCCCTAATAAACCTATTAACATTATAAAAAGACATTTTCGCATCTCATATCCTTTCAAAACTAATTCCACATCGGACCTGCTTCGAATTAAAACGACAAACCTGATGTACTTATTCCGGATGTACTGCTCATCTGAGATGTGCTCGAAGATGACGAAGAAGATGAAGACGAGCTTGAGCTACTCGACGAAAAAGCAGAATCTCTTGTTGGCCTGCTGCACTGAATATACATACAAGGGTCAAAATAGTTAGGATTCGTACAGTTGAAGACATCGCAAGGTTTAAATGCCTGAACAACTCCATTGACCGCGCTACTGGCACATGTACCTACAGGCAAGACAAACACGCATGCAGACAAAGTAACCAAAATACTTATGATTTTTCTTTTCATATTTGCAACTCCGTTCAAATTGTAGGCCTCGAATTCGAAAGCGATTCGACAAATTAATTATCTCGTTGCCGCAATTACCTGTCAAGTAAAATCTTGACTCATTTCAATTTACAACACTTATGTTAAATTATATCGTAATTTTTCCTGAAAATGCTTAATCAAGCCCAAAACCAAAAAATCACAAAAAAATCATTATCAACAGCTTGTATATCCCTGCAGCGGTAATCGCAGCTACCGGAACTGTCAACGCCCATGATGCAATTATATTTTTGAGCACACCGATATTAACAGCTTCTAAGCCACGAGCATATCCGACGCCTACAACAGAGCCGACAACCGTATGAGTACTTGAAACCGGAAAACCAAAAATCGAAGCAAACAATACGGTTGTTGCGGTCGCAAAATCTATTGAGAATCCTCTCGTGTTCGTCAGCTCGGTAATTCTGGAACCCACTGTGCGCATCACTCTATATCCCCAAAGAGCGACCCCAAGCGCGATTCCCAATCCCCCCAAAGCCAAAAGCCAACGAGGAAACATTACCTTACCGGAAATAACTCCTGTTTTAACAACGACATAAATAGCTGCTAACGGGCCGATAGCATTAGCGACATCATTAGAGCCATGTGCCAATGCCACATAACACGACGTAAATATCTGCATTCTGCGAAAAATTTCTTCCACAAGGTCATATTCACCGAAAATGCCCTTTTTGTTTTTGACAAAAACGCGGACAAACATTTTTCCTATAAGCCAACCTAACACACCTATTCCGATAGAAACAGCAAAGGCAAATAAATACCGTTTCATATGCATAACTTTTAAGAAAAACATAACCCCTACAACAAAAAACGTCAATCCAATCAGAAACGGACCTATTTTCCGAACACGTTCCGTCGGGCTATTACGATGATGAAGAATCGTTTTTCCTATAAACTTTAACATAAAAAACGCAAGAGCGCCTCCTACAAAAGGAGAAATAATCCAGCCAGCTGTTATAAACAGAATTTTCGCCCAATGAATTGCATTAACGCCAGCTGCCATTATTCCGAATCCGACCATTCCGCCGACAATAGAATGTGTTGTAGAAACGGGAAGCGAAAAAATAGTCGACAAGAAAATCCAAAGCATCGCGGAAATTAAAGCTGCCAATGCCCCGTATATTAGCATATCGGGATTATGAATAAAACTCACATCTACAATACCTTTACGTATTGTTTCGGTAACTCCTTTACCAAAAACGTACGCACCTGCAAATTCAAGAATAGCTGCTATGATAACAGCTTGTTTGATTGTGATTGCCTTGGCGCCAACAGCTGTCGCCATTGAATTGGCAACATCATTTGCTCCAATAGCAACAGCCATCAATAATCCGACAACGAGGGCGATAATCAAAATTGTTGCCATCAAATATTACTCCCGAAATATTCAGTTTTCCAATCGTTCATACAATCCGCGAAAAATCCAAATCCCAAAAACTCAGAGGAAAAATTGCTGAAATTTCGATACCTACTGTATAAAATTCCTCAGCTTCTCAGCGGCATTTTCCGTAGAATCCGCCATTTTTCCTAAAATTCTTACAAGCTCGCGGAAAAACATCAGGTCAATAGGATTAACTTCATGTTTCTTCGAATATATCCATTGACCTAGCTTTAGAGTCAATTTGTCGATATCACCCTCGACCCGCACTACTTTTACAATATCCTTAGCTTCTTGCTCGGAAGCACGAGAATCAAAATACGACCCTACAACTTTTCTAAGGTCTTCCACCGCTTGTTTAAGATAGCCTATCCCGCGAATATTCAGGTCAACCAGTTCCATCAACGCTTCTTGCGCCTGTTCGTCTATTCCCTCCATTCGATTGAGAGAAAGTTTCTTGGCAACATCTTCGACCCCGTCGATAATATTATCTTGCGTATGAATATAATCCTTCAAATCGCTTCTTCCGAACGGTATTTTAACATTTTGCGTTATTAAGTCCCTAAGCTGAAATTTAATCTCATCAGCTTGGCTTTCCATCTCCGAAATTTGATGAACGGTTTCCGCTATATCTTTATCTGCGAAATAATCTTTTATAAGAACAGGAAGCAAATTCACACTCTTATCTATCAGTTCAATATGTTGCTTGATTAGCGTAAGAGGAGTTTCATCCGGAAGCAATTTACGTAAAATCGAATCGAACATTTTAAGCTCTCCTTAAACAATAACAATTTAATGAAAATATCCTATATAAACACTCTGCTGTTCTCAAGAAAATAAAACGATAAATACCTAAATACAATCGAATTCTTTCTTCTTGCTTTTTTCATTAAGATACATATATATTTAAAAACACTTAAAATACAGTAATTTCCACGATAGATATTTTGCTTCTTATATGATAAACTATAATTAATAATATTGTTTAAACAAAGAAAGATTGACCTTTGTAAAATAACGCTATTACAATAATTATTGCTTACCTACAGGGGAGAGCAGAGAGAGGAGGCAAGCGGTGAAGTGAGTTTGTATCTCTGCTATCGGTTATTAATTCGGTTCACAGCTTTCCGGAGAAAGTGAGAGAGTCAAGAAGGTCAATGATTTAGGTGCGTAAGCTATGTCGGGCTGGAGTGCGATAACAACAATAATGACACAAGACAAACTAAAAGGAGAAGTAACATCTCAGCCGTTCTATAACAGCTCGGAAGACGCCTATTATTATTTCTATCAGATAGAAAACACAGGGAACGACTCGAGCTGGCATATGATTGAAGTCTTGAGTTTAACCCCATTCACCGGTGCGAAC
>CAZKNI010000223.1:0-3356 GCA_964554055.1 uncultured Phycisphaerae bacterium
GAATCGGTGAAACGTGTAATATTAAAAATTGTACGTCCTGTAATAGAAGAAGTTTCACAAGCGGATCATTTGACGAATTATAAGTCCATCCTTCAGCAATATGCACAAAAAGAATTGGGGTTGACGCCTATCTATGACTTGCTCGATGAAAAAGGGCCTGACCATAATAAGTGTTTTGAAATATGTGTAAGGCTTGGCTCGAGAAGTTTTCCTACCGCTTGGGGAATGAGCAAAAAGCAAGCTGAACAAAAAGCAGCGCATTTAGCATTACAGAAATTAGGCTTATTAGATAAATAAATCTAAATTTTTATGCTTAACGTTAAATGTGCTCGTAATGATTTATCCCTTTATTTCGGATAATGAGACTTGATTTTATCGAGAAAACGGGTATTTTTATTGTTTTATAAATTGTACGGTATAAAAATTTTATTCGGAGGCAAATATAATTATGAACAATCTTACGCCAACAGCTAATCCCGGAAAAAGTTTTATTAATGATGCAGCAATTTTGGATATCTTCAGCAGAGAGCTTGAAAGACAAGTCGGATGTATCAATTTGATAGCTTCTGAAAATTATGCATCTCGTGCCACACTTGAAGCTAACGGCTCGATATTTACGAACAAATATGCTGAAGGATATCCGGGAAAGCGATATTACGGCGGCTGTAAGCAAATGGACGATATTGAACAACTAGCTATTGACAGAGCGAAAGAAATATTCGGGGCGGAACATGCGAATGTTCAGCCACATTCCGGCAGCCAAGCAAACACAGCTGTCTATATCGCTGCATTAAAACCCGGAGATACGATTTTGTCGTTAGACCTTGCTCATGGCGGACATTTAACAGCGGGCTTAAAAGTGAATATTTCCGGAAAACTTTATAATATTGTACATTACGGCGTTGATCCGGAAACCAATATGCTAAATATGGGTCAAATCGCGGAACTTGCCCGTGAATGCAAGCCCCAGCTTATAATTGCAGGATATTCTGCATATCCCCGTAAAATTGATTTTTCCGGTTTTGCAGAGATAGCGAAACAGGTCGGAGCTTTGCTTATGTGTGATATTGCACATATTGCCGGACTCGTAGCAGCAGATTTGCATCCGAATCCTGTTCCGGTAGCGGAATTTGTAACGACAACGACGCATAAGACACTCAGGGGCCCGAGGGGCGGCCTTACAATGTGCAAAGAGGAATTTGCCAAAAAAATAGATTCTGCAGTTTTTCCGGGCATCCAAGGCGGGCCATTGATGCATTCGATAGCAGCAAAAGCGGTTGCTTTCGGTGAGGCATTAACCGATGAATTTAAGCAATATCAAAATCAAATCATATCGAATGTAGCAGCCCTTGCTGACAATCTTATGTCCAAAGGGTATAAACTTGTAGCTGGCGGAACGGATAATCATTTGATGTTAGTCGATTTACGTGCGAATTTGCCCGATATGACAGGCGCAGAAGCAGAAAGGCGGCTGGAAGCTGCTAATATTATTGTTAACAAGAATTTAATTCCTTTTGATGAGCGTAAGCCGATGCAAACATCGGGAATAAGGATAGGAACGCCAGCTGTTACGACGAGAGGCATGAAAACAGAGGATATGTCAAAAATAGCTAACTGGATTGATATGGCGCTTAAAGCGGACTCTGTTGAAGATATTGCAAATAGACTCAAGCCCGAAGTGCTCGAGTTTGCTAAACAATTTCCAATTTATCCGGACCAGTGCGGATGAGATGTTTTGTAATAGCGTTGATTTGTTTCCCGATTTTCCTTGTCGGTTGTTCCGGCAATATCGAATGTAATTTTGTTACGACAAACTTTAATTCGATAAATGTCGAGCCAACGGATGCAAAAGTGTTTCGCTTTAAATGTGACGAATGTTTTTGGTGGCTCGACGAATCGGGACGATTAAACATCGCTGGAAAAGGAATCAACAAATCTTTAATTAACTCTACTCTCGATAGAGAATTTTATATTTCTTTCGTTCTTGGCAGCCCTTCGCACGGAATAGGGAAAAATTACAAGCTTAATTCTCAAAGCATACGCGGATTAATTAAAATGAGCGGAAATATGTATCGATTTAGAAGCGTATATGGCATCTTGGGTATCGAAAATCGGAAACAAGATTTAATTAAAGGAGCGTATAGAGCTAATGTTCGTGTATGTGCGGCACGTTTATTAGGCGGCTGGAGCAAATCAACGCCCTTTCTTATATGCGGAACATTACAAGCTGTGCCCGATAAAGAAAACAAAGGCAAACAAATACGAAAGATAACAGAACAAATGGGTTATTCCAGGCGTTTCACGAATACATCTCCCAAATAATCAACATTGCGCAAAAAGTATGTTTCAGTGCAAATTTTGCGGGTTTTAGGACAGTTACGTTTGTCCACAATCGGAAATTTATGCACATCTATGTTAGCAAAATGTTAAATTTAAGTTAGCAATAATTTTTTTTCTGACGTAAAGTATTGCTATGATAGAACCTGCCTTATTGTTGAAAAAAAACTCAAAAACTTTTTGTTGACGAAACGTAAAATCGGTGTTAAATTCTTCCTCGCTTCAATCGTGGATTTTGCAAACTATGGAGGTTTTTTCAAATGGGTTTAACCTGCCTTTCGGGCACTAATATAGTCGGCGAAATAGAATCGCTATTGGAAAAAAGAATAGGAACGCGCAGATACCGGTTATGGTTTAACGGCTCAACTGAATTTGCTGTCGAACAAAACCGTCTTATAATAAAAGTGCCTAACAATTTTGTGAGGAGCTGGATTTATAATAATTTTATCAATGATATAAAACGAATAGCAAAAGACGTTGTTGGCAGCGAATTGGAAATAGATATTCTGATAAACAGCTCCGTGTCAAAAGAGAATTCAAGTGAATTAGGAAACTGTCAGGAAGATACAAGGCAATGTGTTCGGCGTGTTTCGACAAGGAACAATTCCGCAAATCATCTCAGAAGAAAATTGCGTAATTCGTTAGATACTTTTATTGTTGGGCCATCAAACGAGTTGGCATACAATACGATACGCTCGATTGTTGAAAACGTGAAAAGCCCGTTTAATCCGTTATTTATTCACGGCGGATGCGGATTAGGCAAAACACATTTGCTTCAAGGTCTTTGCAACGCTCTTTCGGAGCAAAAGCCTAATGTAAATTGGTATTATATTAGCGGCGAAGAATTTACAAATCAATTTATTATCGCTCTCAAAAATAATCAGCTTGACTCTTTTCGCAGACGATATAGAAATGTAGATGTTCTCGTGATAGATGACGTCCATTTTCTCGCTAATAAGCGTGCCACACAAGAGGAATTTTTGCATACATATAACGCTATCAATGCAGCAGGCAAACAG
>CAZKNI010000224.1:0-5378 GCA_964554055.1 uncultured Phycisphaerae bacterium
TTAGCCCGGGCGAAAATGTCTGGGTATCAATTGACTGTTTGATGACGCACGACGTTTGTGGCCCCGGAACAATAGGAATTTTCCGCGAACAATTCGGCGACAATGCAAAAGTTTTCGACCCAAACAAAATTGTAATCATTCCCGATCATTACATATTCACAGCTGACGAAAAAGCGCATCGAAACATTGAAATATTAAGAGAATTTGTCAGCCAACAAGGAATAAAAAGTTTTTACGATGCCGATTTTGTTAAAAATTCCGGCATTCCGGAATATAAATCTTGCAACACACGATATAGCGGCGTTTGTCATAGCACTTTAGCGGAAAAAGGACATAATATTCCGGGCAGCGTCCTAATCGGAACCGACAGCCATACTTGCACTTCCGGAGCATTCGGAATGTTCGCAACAGGCGTAGGAAACACAGAAGCTGCCTTCGTATTGGGAACAGGCAAGCTTTGGCTAAAGGTCCCCCCGACAATGAAATTCATATTTAACGGCGAATTACCGGAATATTTGATGGGAAAAGACCTGATTTTGACGATTATAGGTGATATCGGAACGGACGGAGCAACTTATCGCGCAATGGAATTCTCCGGAGACGCTATTTCAAAAATGAACATCGAAGAACGCATGACGATATGCAATATGGCTATCGAAGCTGGCGGAAAAAACGGCATCATAGAAGCTGATGAAAAAACAATCGAATACTTAAAAGCTCGCGGAGTCAACGAACAGCTATGTAAAATATTCAAAAGCGACGACGATGCCAAATATCTTAGCGTCAAAACTTACGATGTCTCGAAATTAGAGCCTACTGTTGCGTGCCCACATTCTCCCGGCAACAAAAAATTAGCGAAAGAGCTAAAAAATGAAAAAATCGACAGAGCATATATAGGCTCTTGCACAGGCGGAAAAATCACGGATTTCAAGTCAGCTGCGAAAATAATTAAAGGAAAAACCGTCAAACTCGACACTTTCATTGTTCCCGCCACTGTCGAAGTTGATAAAGCTCTCGATAGCGAAACAATTGACGGACAATCATTAAGACAAATATTCGAATCAGCTGGATGCCTTATAGGCCCGCCTTCCTGTGCTGCATGCCTCGGCGGACCGCTTGATACATTCGGGCGAATGAATGAGCCCCTAAGCTGTATTAGCACAACAAATAGAAACTTTCCGGGCAGAATGGGAGACAAAAAATCGCGTGTCTTTCTCGCAAGCCCATTGACCGTAGCTGCCAGCGCTATTACAGGAAAAATAACAGACCCGCGCGATGTATTGTCCTAAAAAATTTCGGAGTATTTATAATGGCAAAATTCATAGCTCCCGGAAACATATTAACAGGTTACGACACAATTGCCGAATTGCCAACGGAAATTAAAAAACTCAACATCAAAAAGCCTATGATTGTTATAGGACGCACATGGGCAAAAAAGAGTGGCTGGCTCGACAAAATTCAAGAGTCCCTAACAGATATATCCGAAACTCTGACAATCTTCGAATCGGTGCCCCCCGAGCCAACATGTGAAACTGTCGATAAGTTACGAGACAAACTCAATCAACATAATAATGATTCTGTTATCGCCCTGGGCGGAGGCAGCGTAATGGACACTGCTAAAGCAGGAGCATTACTGATAAACTCAAACAAGCCGACCGCTTGGCATCTTGAAACTCAACAGCTGCCCGACAAAAAGGGACTAAAAATAATCGCTATTCCCACAACAGCTGGAACAGGCTCGGAAGCCACTGTAGCAGCTGTATTTACCGATGAACAAAAGAAAATCAAACAATCAATCAAAAGTCAATTCATGATGCCGGACATAGCAATCGTTGACCCTCAATTAACAATATCCTGCCCGCCGGAACAAACCGCTTATGCCGGAATGGACGCATTAACCCAGGCAATAGAATCGTTCTGCTCGATATATTCCACAAATCTAACCGAAGCCCTCTCCGAAAAGGCAATCAAGCTTATCGGTGAAAACATCATCATGGCATACAACGACGGAGCAAACCTGCAAGCTAGAGAAGCTATGTCCGACGGAAGCATGATGGCAGGATTAGCCCTTGCAAATGCAAAGCTCGGGCTTGTACACGGAATTGCACATCCGATAGGGGCTTTCACACACAAGCCTCACGGATTAATTTGCGCTATCGCCCTGCCAGCTGTAATCGAATTCAATCGTCAATCATTATCCGAAACAACAGCACAAAGACAAATCAGCAAATACAAACGTATGGAAGAAATTTTCAACGAAGATCCGATAAAATATGTCCGTAAACTCCAAAAGGCAATGAACATTCCAGAAAATTTCAAAAGCTTCGGAATAAAAGATACAGATATTCCGATAATTGTCGAAAACTCTATGGGGTCAGGCTCGACCGGGGCAAATCCGAGAAAGGTTACAAAATCCGATATTGCCGCGTTCCTAAAAACACTCATTTAAAAAACGCATGTCGCGAAACGCAAACATATTTGTATCGTCCTATTGTTAAAATTCATTAATGATTTTGCTTTCAAATCTTCGCATTTACATATAGAACCCAAATGAAAACCTTTAATCCACGTATTTTATTGTGATATAGACAGGCTAAATAAAGCGCTATATTAATTCGGTCGATAATCAAAATACCGTAAAATTACGGATAAGAAAGTATGAAATGAAACATACAGAAACAACAATTATTTTGCTTGTTGACCCCGAATCCGAGATTCGCTCATTAATTAGCGAACACTTGGAAAAAGAAGGATTTTCATGCTTACACGCTGAATCTTTATCTCAGGCACACGGAATAATTGCAAAAACTCCTGTCAACCTGATAATTTCGGAAATAGACCTGCCTGACGGCTCGGGACTGGAATTTCTCATCACGACAAATAACGAAAAAACACAAAACAAACCGATAATATATCTTGCAAGTTATGCCGGAATCGAACAAGTTAAAGAAACAATCCGAGCAGGTGCTTTTGATTATCTGGAAAAACCTGTTGACCTAAACAATCTTGCCAACGTCGTAAATCGGGCTATAAGCTTACAAGAAAAATACTCGGGCCCCGAGCGAAGAACTTTCACAACACTCGAGCCCGCTCAGCCACGATGGAACGTCGTCGATAAACTCACAAATTTAGCTTCACATAGATTTGTCATGCAAAAAATTCCGGAAATATACGCACAATGTCGAAAACAAGCGATGCCTTTGAGCATGTGCCTAATCGATGTGGACAATTTCAGGGAATTTAACGACCGTAACGGACTTGATTTGGGAGACCTTGCTTTAATTGAAATAGGAAAGCGGCTTCGACATATAACAAGGCGAGAAGACATAATAGCGAGATATGGCGGCGATGAATTCCTACTTGTTTTACCCGGCGCAAACAAGGAAGACTCCTACAAGCTATCACAAAGAATTATTGAAGATTTTCGCAACAATCCATGGAAAATAGCAGCCCAATCAATAAAAATTGAATTGTGTATCGGAGTTTTGGAAATCAATACCGATGAATATAGCCATGAAATGGAGCTTCTGGATAGAGTTATAGAAGCCGCCTATCATGCAAGATTTCACGGGCCGGGAACTGTTGTTATATGGAAGCCCTCTTTAAGCAAAGAAATCGCCTTTGCAAGTAACATAACGGAGCAAGACGATTTAATGCCGGATTATGAAGCCACAAATATTATGATGTGGCGATTTCGCGAGCTTAATCGTCAAATATCGACAATTTCGATGGAAACGTTAAGAATTTTAGTAGCTGCTGTCGAGGCAAGAGACCCATACACAAAAGATCATTCCGTAAGAGTTGCTAGCTTTTCTCGGCACATTGCTGAAGAGCTTGAACTCCCACAAACTCAAGTCAGCACAATATATTCTGCTGCTATGTTGCACGATATAGGAAAAATAGGCATAAGCGACAATATTCTAACAAAACCCGGAAAACTCACCGAAAAAGAATACGAACTCATTAAGCAACACCCGATAATAGGCGTCAGCATTCTCGAACAAACGCGATTTTTTGTTTCGGAACTCGCTTTGGTAAAACATCATCATGAACGATTCGACGGGCGAGGCTATCCCGACGGATTAGCAGGAGAGAATATCCCGCTTGGCAGCAGAATTATCAGCATAGCTGACGCTGTAGAAGCAATGTTAGCAAGAAGAAGCTACAAAGACAATTACGACTTGGAATTCACAATCAATCAGCTTATAAACGGAATGGGAAAACAATTCGACCCAACGATAACGGAAACTGCTATTCGCATAATAAAAGAAGGAATCTTGGAAAAACTCTGGCAATCTTTGAAATCGGAAAAGCTCGTTCAAGCTATTGCCTAATTAACTTTTTTAACATCTGCAATTCACTCTCAATCAAGTGTCTTATGTAACATTTCTTGCTCTTCCTGCCCGACTGCTTTAAATATCTGCTTTTCTATTCCGCCAAACAACATCGCCATCACAGGAATATTCATTGTCCCAATATACGTCTCTCCGTTCCGCTGATACACTGCTAACCCACACGGCATAAGAGAAGCCATTTCAGGCCTTTTATCAATCATTTTCTTAGCATAATCAGCCTTACAAATGAAAAACACCTGTAATTTATCAACGCTGCTAAAAGGTTTATTATGTTTTATCATCACATCGGAAAAATGCCATTCCGGTATGGGAAACACCCATCCTTCCGCCTCGTCAACAGCTTGCTTTAACCGTTCAACAGTCGTATCAAAATCGTATTTGCTCTTATGGCTAACAACCATATAGCGTCTCATACCGTAAATCACAAGACACGCTAACACAATCAAACCCGCAATAAACGATAAAGCTATTGCTAACATCATTTTTGCACCTCCACATTACAAAAATAACAAATTTACAAATTTTTCCCGTCATTACACATTCGCAGAGTAAATATCCGAATATCAATTTGAAATTTCTTCACGCATTTGCCAATTCTTCAGGCGATTTTTCCGGATATTTGCCGGACAAAAATTCAAAAAGACATTCTATTTTTTCAGGCTGACGAATATAATAACACCGATATTGCCCCTTACGACAACAATCGATTATTCCCATTTGTCTAAGCTGTAACAGATGTCGAGATAGATTAGGCTGAGAAGTATCTAACAATTCCTGAATATCGCTGACACATTTCATTTCTTTTCTAAGTGCCTGTATAATTGCTAACCTGATAGGATGCCCCAAAACATTTAATAATTCCGCATATTTTTCCAAAGTTTTCGTCTTCATAGCTAATCCCGTTCCTTTTATCAATCAATCCTTTGAAATTTCATATGACAATTCTTTTAATCTTTTAATAAGGTTATATAAATTCGATTCTTTTCTATTTACTTTATCCGATAACTCTAAAATTAACCAAAA
>CAZKNI010000225.1:0-2907 GCA_964554055.1 uncultured Phycisphaerae bacterium
AGAATTGTAGAACAACAGGTGAATATTGTAGCTGATAAAGATTCTCGCAAAGTTATTCTGCAGGCATCTCCCCGATATTTTGAAAAAGTTAAGAATATCATAGCGGAACTCGATGAGCCGCCTGCACAAGTTATGATACAAGCGTTGCTTGTAGATGTGCGAGTTTCGGATAATCTCGAATATGGATTTGAAGCTGTCGGGCAAGACCTTGCATTTACAAAAGCAAGTAACGAAGCAGGTACGCCGGGTATAGGCCCGAATCACGATATAATTGTAGGGACAGATATAGGGGCAGCTGGCAGCGGAACATTAGCGGGATTTACATTTGCCTTGAATGGCGAAGATTTTAATCTTCTTTTACGCGCATTACAGGTTGACGGTAAATTACAGATATTATCGCGTCCTCAAATAATGGCTCGCGATAATGTAGAAGCGGAAATTCAAATAGGCCAACGTGTTCCGTATCCGACGGGTTCGACGACTTCGTCCGATACGGGGAATATTACAACGCAAATACAATATGAAGATATAGGAATAATATTGAAAGTTACGCCTCATATAAATCCGGATGGCTATGTGATTTTAGATGTTGCACCGGAAATTTCGTCTATAAGCGATTCAACGATACAAATTTCAGAAGGGTTGAATGCAACTGTTTTCAATAAAACAAAAGCTAGTACGACGGTAGCAATAAAAGACGGAGAGACAATCGTTATAGGCGGGCTGTTTCGGACGGAGCAACGCCACAGAGAAAATAAGGTTCCGTTTTTAGGTGATATACCTGTTTTGGGGTATTTATTTAAAAGTATTGCAAATGTAGATGAGAAAACGGAATTGCTTATCGTTTTGACTCCTAAACTTGTTGATAATGTTGAAAAGGCAAGAAAAATTTCCGAAACGGAACGAGATATGCTTGATTTGCTTCCGAAAGAAGTACGTGAGTCGGAATTGATGGGGAAATTGCAGGTTGAACCGGAAGATGACTTTACAACAACTCAGCCAGCTGAAAACGGTGAAAATACGTTGAAACTCTTTCAGTCTCCACAAACTCAGCCAACGGTAACGGACAACAAGAAAGTGGCAAATGAAAAGCAATAAAAATATAACGTTAAAATTAATATTTTTGATTGTTTTGGTTGTAAGCAATCTGTTTTTTGCAGGTTGTCAGAGAAAAACGGTTACATTTGAGCCTATTCGAATAAAATCTAAAAGCACAAAGTCTGATAAGTTTCGCAATTTGAAATTTTATAGCGACATTAATTGGATTTCTCTCGTAGCTAATACGCCTTTAATTGACCTCGAAAATGACGGGATAGCTGACGGTGTCAGCATCAGATTGTATTTTTTTCGTAAGGGAAATCCTAAACCGGTAGCTGCAAAGGGAACGGTTATATTGCATCTGTTTCAGAGGTTTAAGAGGGCTGACGGGAAAATCAATGACAAGGAACTTCACACATGGACATTATCTCGCGAGCAGCTAGCTCGCTCGGTTGCGATTGAGCGATTTGGTTTGCTCTGTCATTATGTGGAACTTTATTGGTCTGATGTAAAAATAAAGGCTCCGGATGTTTATTTGAGAGCGGAATTTATACGAGATGACAAGCGTAGGATATTTTCTCGTCCTGTCTATTTAGCGATAACGCTTTATCATTGAGGATTGTTAGCTGTAAAGTTGTTATATGAAAATCTTGAATTGAGTATAGAGAGTATAAAAGGAAATGGGCAATAACAATTTTCATTCGCTTATAACACAATATCGCAGAAAAAATTTGCGTAAACGGCTTGTTTGGGTGTTTGTTGCCGTTGCAATAATTTCTTTGCGTCTTGTCAGCTGTGATAAAAATGGCTCTGTTAAGAGTTTGCCCTTAAGCGATTATGAAAGATATAACGAAAGAGTATTTACGTGTATCAAAGTTGTAGATGGAGATACGATAGATATTGATGTGCCCGATTTGAAGTCTAAGAGGGGGCATCGTTTTACTCGTATTAGGATGTGGGGGATAGATACTCCGGAAATTGCTCATCATGGCCGAAAAGCGATGTATTTCGGATACGAAGCTGCTGAATTTGCAAGGAGGCTTTTGGCGGGCAAAAAGGTTCGTCTTAAATTAATCAAGGGAAAAACACGGGGCTATTACGGGCGTTTGTTAGCGTATGTTTTTTTGCCCGACGGCTCTATGTATAATCGTTTAGCGATTGAAAAAGGTTACGCGTATGCTGATTATAGATTTAAGCATCCTTATATGAAAGAGTTTCTTAAACTCGAAGCTGAAGCGAGAAAGTCATGCTTGGGGTTATGGAAAAAAGTTACGCCCAATGACCTTCCTCACTGGTACCGCAAATCAAAATTGAAAAGCTTTTGGAAGCATAGATGTAATAATGCACAAAATCCTTAATCTTTGCGTTTATCTTATTTTTTTCCTATTACTCTTTGTCAGTTAATTGTTGTGCAAGCTGTCATATTGTCAGATTTGTGATGTCAACTTTTCGGGCATGAAATTGGCTTGTGTAATATCTTTTGAATCAAGAAGTTACGTTTAAGTAAAATATTTGCGTTGTTTGTGTAATTTGGTATGCAATTTGCACTTTACACGATGTCAGCTTTTAAGCTGAGCAGGAAAATTGTGTTTTTGTAATTGTTTGTTTCGTATAAGTAATATTTAA
Source organism: uncultured Phycisphaerae bacterium (assembly GCA_964554055.1). Taxonomy (GTDB): domain Bacteria; phylum Planctomycetota; class Phycisphaerae; order JAAYCJ01; family JAAYCJ01; genus S014-18. Next base: position 2,665 of record CAZKNI010000225.1, read on the forward strand.
GATTTTGTTATCGAGGAAAGAGGAGGTAATATCAATGGCAGCTAAGCAACTTGCTTTTGAAGTGGATGCCAGAAAAGCTCTTTTGGACGGTGTTGAAAAATTATCGCGTGCAGTCAAGGCAACATTAGGACCTAAAGGAAGGACAGCAGTGATAGACAGAGGCTGGGGAGCTCCGAAAATAACGAAAGACGGAGTTACGGTAGCTGAAGAAGTTGACCTCGCTGATAAGTTTGAAAATATGGG
>CAZKNI010000226.1:0-3156 GCA_964554055.1 uncultured Phycisphaerae bacterium
GGATTTTATAAGCTAACTCTCCAAATGCGTTTTTTACAGCAAGAGTTTCTATTTTGTCGTTTTCAGTTGTCGCTGTTCCGTGTGCAGAAATGTAATCTATATCTTGTTCTTTGAGTTCCGCATCTTTCAATGCTAATTTCATCGCAGCAGTCCCGCCTCTTCCGGTTTCATGAATATCGGTTATTCTAAATGCGTCAGCGGTGCTGCCAAAACCTGCGATTTCAGCGAATATATTTGCGTTTCTTGCTTTTGCCGATTCTTCCGATTCGAGAATTAAGATTCCGGCACCTTCCGCAATAACAAAACCGTCTCTTGTTCTGTCAAACGGTCTGGAAGCTGTTTGCGGTTCATCATTGCGTGTGCTGAGTGCTGTTAGGCGATTAAATCCCGTTACTCCGAACGGGTGTATCATGGAATGTGCGCCGCCTGTGATTATTATGTCGGCTTGTCCTGATTTTATCAGTTCTGTTGCTTGCCCGATTGCTTGTGTGCTGGCGGCACAGGCTGTTAGACAATCGAAATTGGGCCCCCTCAAGTCGAACAATTTTGCAATGTGAGAAGCAGGCATATTTGCTTCCTGTTCTCGTTCATTCGTAGCGCTGAGTTTTTCGTATGCAAGGGTTGCCCATTTTAGAGTGTCGAGTTGTTTTTTGTCCGGGTCCCAAGCTTTTATTGCAATTTCAACGCAAGGCCAAAAATCAAGAGGTCCTTCTCCTGCGCCGAGATATACTCCTATTCTTTCTTTGTTGAGATTGTTATTTGTGTCGAGCTTTGCATTTTGCCATGCTTGTTTAGCTGCTGCTAATGCAAAGGCAGCGTTGCGTGAAGCGGTTTTATGGCATTCATATTCCGCATCGTTGAGAAACTTTCTTAAATCGAAATTTTTAACTTCTGCGGAAAAAGTTGTCGGATATGTGCTGGCATCGAAAATTGTTGTTTTATCTATTCCTGATTTTCCGGCAAGAATGTTTTGCCATGTATCCTCTATGTTATGTCCGAGAGGAGTAACACATCCTAAGCCTGTTATTACAACACGTTTTTTCACTTTTTTGACTCTCCAATTTTATTATATATCTTCAAAATTTTTTCTATATTTCTATATGTCGTTATGTGTATTTTAATTCTGTTTGTAATTAAGGTTTACAATTTTATTCGAATTTTCTTAATATAATAGCTGAGACTTGTCCGCCCGAGAGACTGTAGCCTATTGTCATTACAGTTTTGATTTTTGTTTCTTGATATTCGGTAACAATATTAACGGGACATTCCGCATCGAGATTTTTGCAGTTTATTGTTTTCGGAATAAATCCGTTAGCTAAAATTGCAGCTGATATTGCTATATCAATCGCTCCCGAGCCTGCTCCGTTACATCCGATTTGGCCTTTGATTGATGTAACAGGTACATCGTTTAGCATTTGCTTGATAGCGACAGCTTCAGCTTTGTCTTGTGTTTTTAGTCCTGTTGCGAAGCTTACAACCAAATCAATATCTTTTGCATTTATATTTGCAGCATTAAGAGCATTTTTGATAGCAATAGAAATAGCTTTGCCTTCTTTTTCGATTTCGAAATTATCGTCTGCGCCGAAGCTTGCCCCCGTAGCTACGATTTCAGCATATATGTTTGCATTTCTTTTCTTTGCTCGTTCCAGTTCTTCAAGGGCAATGATGGCGCCTCCTTCAGCGACAGCTGTTCCGTCTCTGTCATTGTCAAATGGTCTGACAGCAGATTCGGGTGTTTCGTTATGCGAGTGTGTTAATCTGTTCATTAAATCTTGTCGCATCAGGCTCATCGGATTAATTTTTGACTCTGCTCCTCCTGCAAGGCAGATATCAGCTTTATCGAATTTGATTGTATTGAAAGCTTCGGAAATAGCTAAATGTCCCGATGCTTCGCCACAGACAATAGCATTGCTCGGAGCTTGTGCATCGTGAATAATTGTAACGTGGCAAGAAAGCATATTCGGAAGATATTTTAGCAGCCAAAGTGGCGTAAGATTGTTCATTCCAATGTTTCCCCATTTTTTTAGGGAAAATTCTCCGTTTTCGTCTATAGCTGAATATAAGGCAAATGTAAGCTCATTGAGGTCGGCACAGATTAATCCCGCTCCGATATTTACGCTTAATCGGGAGGGGTCTATATCCGTGTTGTCCGGGTCGATAGCTTTTGTTTTTATATTTGCATCTCTTACGGCAAGGTCAGCGGCAGCGACGGCAAGTTCGATATCGCGTGCCATTACTTTTATGCTTTTGCGGTATGATTTCGGGACATAATCTCTACATTTAAAGTCGTCCGGAAGCTGACCCGCTATTTGAGACTTGAAATTATCCGGAGCAAAAGCTGTAATTTTCTTTATGCCTATAACTCCATTCTTGACAGCATCTATAAATTGCTGTTTTCCGATGCCTATAGGGCTAACGGGCCCTAATCCTGTTATAACAACTCGTCGATTTGTCATTAATAATATTCCTCGCTAATTTTTGTGTCTTTAACTCCAATTTTAGAGTTGTTGATTTTCGTTTTCTTCGTTTGCTTCGACAGTTTTTATAAGCATACGAAATTGGTCTGTGAAAACAAAGTTTTCTTCGGGAAATTTTTTCCCCGAAAGATTTTGGTCAATGTGGCTAAATAATATTTCTATTTCTGCGAATATTTTATCGCTTTTGTAGATAATTCCTTCTGTTCGAGCAAAGACGTCATCAATGGATACAATTTTTGCATGAAATTTTAGCTGATCGCCCGGGACGGCGAAATCATAAAATTTTGCTTTTCCTATTTTGGCTAAAATGACTTTTTCTTCGAAGTTTCTCGCTTCGCCCACAAGTATCCCTGCTGTCTGAGCCATTCCCTCGATAATCAAACTTGCAGGCATTACCGGAAAACCCGGAAAATGGTCGTGCAAGTGTTCCTCAGCTAGCGAGACGTTTTTTATGGCAACAGCCTCTTTGCCCGAAATTAATTTTTCAAATTTATCTATCCATATCCATCGCATATAAATTAAACCTCTTTTAATGAAGAAGCTTATTTTAACAAAGGATATCGCGAAATTAAAGGAGTTATTGAGTAATTATCCATATAAATAAAAAACAGAAAATTTGTTTTTGAAAGGCTGCTATTAGGTTATTATAATAAGAACTTTTAATTGTTTTCGGGAGTTT
>CAZKNI010000227.1:0-13890 GCA_964554055.1 uncultured Phycisphaerae bacterium
GTGCGGAAGAAGCGATAGACATTATCAAACGGAATAAGCCCGATATAATGCTTTTGGATTACAAGCTTGCGGGTATGACGGGATTGGATTTGTTGGATGTCGTTGATGTGGAAAAAGAGAATATTTTGACGGTTATGATAACAGCGTATGCGTCTCTTGAGACAGCTGTTGTTGCAATAAAACGAGGGGCGTATGACTTTTTGGCTAAGCCGTTTACGCCGGCGGAATTGAAGGCGATTATTCGGAAGTCGTCGGAGCATATTGTTCTCCAGAAGCAAGCATTTAGGTTGGCTGAGGAAAAGAAGCAGATACGTTTTGAGTTTATATCCGTATTGGCACATGAGCTTAAATCGCCTTTGGGGGCAATAGAAGGATATTTACATATAATGGCGGATAAGACATTGGGTGATGATATCGATGCATATCAGCAGATAATTAGCAGGTCGCTTTATCGTATAGGAGCGATGCGTAAGCAGATACTCGATTTGCTTGATTTGACGCGAATAGAGTCGGGACGTGTTAGGCGTAATGTCGAGCGAGTTGATGTTGTCGAAATAGCGAGGCAGAGTATTGAAGATGTATCTTGTCGAGCGGACGAATTAGGTGTTTCATTGTCTCTTAAAAGTTCGCACGAAAAAGTGGAGATGGATGCTGACAGAGAAGAGCTTTCAATGATATTGAATAATCTAATAACGAATGCTGTGAAGTATAATCGCAAGGGTGGCACGGTTGATGTTTTAATAGAAGAAGAGAACGGAAATGTTGTTATTGAGGTTGCAGATACGGGAATAGGTATAGAGCAGGAACAGCTTGAACGGATATTCGATGATTTTGTGAGAGTTAAAAATAACTTAACGAAGAAGATAGCGGGGAGCGGATTGGGATTGTCGATTGTCAAAAAACTTGTGCAGATGTATGAGGGTAAAATAGATGTTTTTAGTAGAGTTGGCGAGGGGACTCGATTTGTCGTCGTGTTGCCAATCGAAATGAAGGTTGATAGAGATGAAACGAGAGGAAATAATTCGTTGGCTGAGACTCGACGATGAGTCTCGGTTAGAATGTTTATGGCGTATCGCTGACGATATAAGAAGTCGGTGTGTGGGGGATGAAGTTTATCTTAGGGGTCTGATTGAAATATCGAATTATTGCAAGAACAATTGCCTGTATTGCGGAATAAGGGCAGGAAATACGAAAGTTTCGCGTTATCGTTTGAGTGCGGAAGAGATATTGGAGTGTGCTGAGAAGTGCGTGGAATTGAGATATGGAACGATTGTGATGCAGGGTGGCGAGGATGCAGGAATAAAAGCGGAATGGCTGGCTGAGATTATACGAGAGATAAAATTGCGAACGAATTTGGCAGTTACGTTAAGCTTGGGCAACCGGAGTGTAGAAGAATTATTTTTATGGAAGCAAGCGGGAGCTGATAGATATTTGATTCGGTTTGAGACGTCGGATTGCGAGTTGTTTTCGAAAATTCATAGGGGGAACGTAAAGAAGGGGGACATAGGGGAAAGGATAAATATTATCTGCCAATTACGTGAAATTGGTTATGAAATCGGTAGCGGAGTAATGATAGGGTTGCCCGGTCAAAGCTATGCGAGTTTGGCAAGGGATATTGAACTGATGTGTGAATTGGACCTGGATATGATAGGGATTGGCCCGTATATTCCTCATCCCGATACACCTTTGTATTTCGAGATGCGTGAAATGATGTTGCCCGAAGGCGAGCAGGTTCCTAATACGGAATTGATGAGTTATAAGGTTATGGCGTTGATTAGGAAATTTCAGCCTTTTGCCAATATACCGAGTACGACGGCGATAGCGACACTTAACGGTGATGCAGGTAGGCAACTTGGCTTGATGAGAGGTGCAAATGTGATAATGCCTAATTTGACGCCTATGAAATATAGAAGGTTTTATGAAATTTATCCGAATAAAGCGTGTTTATTCGAAGCGGATGATTTCGATAGGATTATAAAGAATCAGATAAACTCAATTGGACGTAAGGTTGGCGTTGGAAGAGGCGATAGCAGGAACAAATTGTATAGGGAGAAGGAAAAATGCTTGCGAATATGGAGTTAACGAGAAATGCAGTTGATTTTATAGATGACGGGTATATCTGCGACCTTATTAGCAGGTCTAATTTCGATATAAAGCGGGTACGTGATATTATTGCTAAGAGCTTGGACAAGCAAGCATTGAGTATTGAAGAGACAGCAATACTCTTGAATGCAGATTCGCCTGAGATTGTTGCTGAAATATTTGAAGGTGCGAGGGAGCTTAAGAGAAAAGTTTACGGTAACAGAATTGTTCTGTTTGCGCCGCTTTATATCGGTAACGAATGTGTTAATGATTGCAAGTATTGTGCGTTTAGACGTTCGAATAAAAATGTGATAAGAAGAACGTTAACGGAAAATGAATTGAGAGAGCAGGTGATTGCACTGGAAAATGCGGGGCATAAGAGATTGATTTTAGTTTACGGTGAACATCCGGATTATGATGCTGAATTTATTGCAAAGACAGTAGGTCAGGCGTATTCGATAAAAGTCGGACATGGCGAAATCAGGCGTGTTAATATCAACGCTGCTCCTCTGGATATTGAGGGATATAGAATTGTCAAGCAAGCGGGCATCGGAACGTATCAGATATTTCAGGAGACATATCATCATGACACGTATGCTATGTTTCATCCGCATAATACCCGTAAAGGTGATTATTTGTATCGTCTTAACGGATTGGATAGGGCAATGGAGGCAGGTATTGATGATGTCGGAATAGGTGTGTTATTTGGGCTTTACGATTGGCGTTTCGAAGTTGTTGCGCTTGTTGCTCATGCGAGACACCTGCAAGAATTTTATGGAGTTGGCCCTCATACGATAAGCTTTCCGCGAATCAGGCCGGCAGCTGGCACTAATATAAATTATTGTTATCTCGTAAATGATTATGATTTTAAGAGGATAATAGCTATTTTGAGGTTATCGGTGCCTTATACGGGTTTGATATTGACGGCACGTGAACGTCCCGAGTTACGGCGAGAAGTTATGGAGTTCGGAGTTTCTCAAATCGATGCAGGTAGCAGAATAGAGTTGGGGGGATATACCGAAGCGGGTGATGCACAATGTATGGAGCGAGAACAATTTACTTTGGGGGATATTCGCTCGCTTGATGAAGTTATGCGTGAGCTTATTGTTGACGGGTATGTTCCGAGTTTTTGTACAGCGTGCTATCGTATAGGCAGGACAGGAGAGCATTTCATGGAGTTTGCAATTCCGGGATTTATCAAGCGCTTTTGTACGCCTAATGCGTTGCTTACGTTGATGGAGTATTTGGTTGATTACGGTTCCGAAGAAACATATAAAGCGGGACGCAAGCTTATTACGGATGAACTGAATAAATTGCCTGACGATACTGTTAAGCGAAAGTTGTTGTCTCGGCTTGAGATGATTGAAAGGACAGAGAAACGGGATATGTATTTTTAGATTGTAATCGGATTCTCGTGAGAGGATTTAAGTATGTGTGAGATGCGTATAGAAAAGGATTTGTTGGGAGAATTAGAGTTGCCAGCTGATGCCCTTTACGGGATACATACAGCGAGAGCAGCTATTAATTTTCCTCTTGTGAATAGAGTTATTCATTCGGAGTTGATATCGGCTTACGGTCAAGTTAAGCTGGCATCGTTGCGTACGAATTATGAGCTTAAGTTTATAGGGGAGGAGAAATTTCGGGCGATAGAGCAAGCATGTATTGAAATGATAGACGGAAAACTTAATTCTCATATAAAGGTTGATGCACTTCAAGGCGGAGCAGGTACATCAACGAATATGAATGTAAATGAAGTGTTGGCTAATCGTGCGTTGGAGATAATGGGTGAGCAAGCAGGTAAATATGATGTGATACATCCTATTGAACATGTTAATCTTCATCAATCGACAAATGATACGTATCCAACAGCGTTGAAGGTGGCAGCTATCGGGTTGCTGAGAGAACTTGAGAGGTCGCTTGTCAAATTATTAAATCGCTTTCAGGAAAAAGAGAGAGAATTTTCGGATATTGTTAAACTTGGCAGAACTCAGATGCAGGATGCTGTATTGATTACGTTGGGTCGGGAATTTTCTGCATATGCTGATGCAATAGGGCGTGATAGGTGGCGAGTCTATAAATGTGAGGAACGTCTTAGGGTTGTTAATATAGGAGGAACGGCAATAGGTACGGGTCTCGATGCGCCGAGGAAATATATTTTTAAAGTGATTGAGCATTTGAAAAGGATAACGGGATATGGACTCAGTAGGGCGGAGAATCTTGTTGATTCGACACAAAATGTAGATGTGTTTGTTGAGGTCAGCGGGATACTTAAAGCGTGTTCTTCGACGCTGTTTAAGATAGCAAATGATTTTCGATTTTTGTCGAGCGGTCCTGTAGGCGGAATAGGGGAAATAAAGTTGCCCGAATGTCAGGCGGGGTCTTCAATTATGCCGGGAAAGGTAAATCCTGTTATACCGGAAGCGATTATGCAAGCGTCGATGTTTGTGAACGGGAATGATGTTGCGATTTGTCAGGCGGCAGGTATGGGAAATCTGGAATTGAATCCGTTTTTGCCGTTGATAGGTGAATTGATTTTGTGTAATTTGAAAGTTTTGCGAAATGCATGTCTAATTTTCGCCGATAATTGTGTAGCGGGTATTAAAGCAAATAAATTTAAGTGTAAACAATATATTGAAAATTCGACAGCTGTTGCGACAGCGCTTGTATCAATATTAGGGTATGAAAAAGTCCAGGAAATTTTGAAGTTATCGGAAAAGGAAGGCAAGCCAATAAGAGATATTGTTTTAAGAAAAGGATATTTAACTAAGAATGAGTTTGAACAGATTGTATCAGCGGAAAATGTTACAAAGTTAGGGTTTTAGGAAGATGCAGAAGACACCTAAAGGGTTGAGATTGCATATAGGAATATTCGGACGTCGAAATGTTGGAAAATCGACGCTTCTCAATGCTCTTGTGGGTCAGGAAGTGTCTATCGTTTCGGATATGCCCGGAACGACGACAGACCCTGTCGAAAAGCCAATGGAGCTTTTGCCTATCGGGCCCGTGTTGTTTATAGATACAGCGGGTGTTGATGATATAGGGGCATTAGGTAAGGAGCGAATAAAGCGAACAGAGAAGATAATTGAACGTACCGATGTTGCGATTATAGTTACGGAAATCAATCGTTGGGGAGAATTCGAAGAGTCGTTGGCGAAAGAATTTCGTGTTCGTCAAATACCGTTTTTGGTTGTCTTTAATAAGATTGATTTGGTGGAAGAGGAAATAGAATCGTTTTGCGGGACTCAGTGTTCTTATACGTTTGTTTCGGCATTGCGTAATGAAGGAATAGATAGAGTAAAACATATTTTAATAGAATTGACTCCGCCGGAATATTTTGAGTCGCCAACAATTGTAGGCGATTTGATAGAGTCGGGAGAGCTTGTTGTTCTCGTTGTTCCGATAGACCTTGAAGCGCCTAAAGGGAGATTGATTTTGCCTCAAGTTCAGACGATACGCGATGTTCTCGATTCGGAGAGCTATTGCATGATAGTTAAGGAGCGAGAATTGCGGAGTGCATTGGATAGACTTAATTGTCCTCCGGGCATTGTTGTTACGGATTCGCAGGCGTTTCTTAAAGTTTGCGGTGATGTTCCCGATGATGTTCCGATGACGTCATTTTCGATATTGTTTGCGAGGCAAAAGGGTGATTTGGAAGAGTTTGTCAAGGGTGTGTTGACGATAGACAAATTGCAGTCGGGCGATAAGGTATTAATAGCGGAAGCTTGCAGTCATCATCAGATAGGTGAGGATATAGGAAGAGTAAAGATTCCGCGATGGGTGCGTCAATATACAGGAGCTCAAATCGAATTTGAACATGTTAGCGGAGGCGATTTTCCAGATGATGTTAGCGAATATAAACTCGTGATTCATTGCGGGTCTTGTATGTGGAATCGCAGGGAGATGTTGTCGCGAATTTATAAATGTAGAAAATCGGGAACTCCTATTACAAATTACGGAGTGGCAATTGCATATTCTTTGGGTATTCTTGAAAGAGCACTTGTGCCGTTTCCTTATATCAGAGAACTGTTATGTGCTGTGTAGATTGATAATTGATAAATGTATCTGTTGTTGACGGACAACAGTGTGTTATTTTGTCCATTTCTTTGTTTCTTTCTTTATTACTTTTCTTTACATTTGTACTCGTGAGATTATAAAATAATGTTTTGTTGCGTATTGTTATGATGCGATGAAACATTGTTGTTATTGTGTATTTTAAATATGTCAGGGAGTAACAAAATGAGCGAAGAAGTGAAAGAGACAATTAACTTTGAACAATTTTCAGCGGTTGATTTGCGTGTTGGTAAGGTTGTTGAAGCAAGTGAACATCCGAATGCTGATAAGCTTTTGGTGCTGAAAGTGGATTTGGGTGAGGAAATAGGAGTTAGGCAGATACTTGCGGGCATTAAAGAGTTTTATCAGCCTGAGGAGGTTGTAGGGAAATCTATTGTTGTTGTCGTTAATCTTCAGCCTAGAGTGATGCGAGGCTTAGAGAGTCAAGGAATGCTTTTGGCAGCTGTTACGGGTTATCCTGCGGAGTCATTGTCGTTGTTGACGGTTGACAGGGACATGCCAGCGGGCACTCGGGTTTCTTAAAACAAAGGCGATGCTTAATAGGCTTTATATCAAAAATCTTGCAATCATAGATGAACTCGAACTTGAGTTTGACGGGGGGTTTAACGTTTTTACAGGTCAGACTGGTGCGGGGAAAAGTTTAATTATAGGAGCGATAGAAATTTTGCTAGGATTGCGTAATGTTGGAAATTTGGTTCGTCCGAATGTGGATTTGGCGTATGTTTCGGGTGAATTTGAGTTGAGAGATTCGGAGTTAATAGAACAAATTTCGAAGATTTCGGATATTCCGATTGAAGATGGCGAATTGATTATTCAAAGGCGTATAAATTCGTCTCGTAGAGTTTCGACGAGTATAAATTCGATTCCGGTGAGTACATCGGCGCTAAAACAAATCGGAGAATTGCTTGTAGATATTCACGGTCAGCATGAAAATCAATTTTTGTTGCGAGCTGCCAATCAGCTTAAGTTGCTTGATGTTTACGCTGAGAGCTTGGAGTTGGCGGAAGAGTTTGCCAAAGTTCATCGTTTATGGCGAGAATTGATAGCTCGTAAGGAGAATTTGTATGAGCAGTCGGAATTACGCAAGCAGCAAATAGAATTGTATGAGTTTCAGCTTAACGAGATAGATGGAGCTGAATTGCGAGAAGGAGAATTGGAGGAGCTGGAGAATAGATATAGGCAGATGAGTAATATCGAAAAGATTGGCACAATTGCGGGTGAAGTTGTTAATATTCTCGAGGAAAACGAATATGCTGTTACCGAGCAGCTTAGAAGTGTTTATAAGAAGATAAGTGAATTATCTAAACTTGATAGAGAGCTGGAAAAGATGCCGGAGCAGATAGAAGCCGCGATTGCTGAGCTTGATGATGTTGTTAGAGGTTTGATTCGTTATGTTGACGGTTTGGAGTTTGACGGAGATGTTTTTGCGGAGACGGAAGAGCGGATAAATCTTATCAATAGATTGATGAAAAAATACGGAGAGGGGGAATATGCGAGAATATTGGAGTATCGGGATGAAATAGCAAAGAAGCTTAAAGAGTTGATTAGGCAGGAAAGCGATTTTTCGGAAATAGATGAGCGAATAGCTGAACTTGAAGCGAAACGGCTTGAAATCGGGAATGTATTGTCTGATAAGCGTAAAAAGGCAGCTGTTAAGTTGTCGCGAGAAGTTAATAAGCATCTTAAAGAGCTGGCAATGTCGGAAGCTATATTTGATGTAGCGTTTATCTCACCTGCTGAGGGGCAGATTTTATCTTGCGGTTTGGAGAGTATAGAATTTATGGTTCGTACGAATCCCGGTTATCCATCAATGGCATTACGTAAAATAGCGTCAGCAGGCGAATTGAGCAGGATAATGTTAGCGATAAAATCCATATTGGCGAGAGCGGATAGAAGCTCTGTATTGGTTTTTGATGAAGTTGACTCTAATGTCGGTGGGCGGCTGGGTGAAGTTATAGGGAGGAAACTTTTTGAGCTTGCACGGAAGCAGCAAGTTATTTGCATTTCTCATTTGCCCCAGATTTCAGCGTTTGCAGATAGGCATTTTGTCGTTCGAAAGCAGTCACGCAGAAGTGATACGATAAGCTCCGTAGAGGTTGTTGAGGGTGATAAGCGTGTCGAAGAAATAGCGGAGATGATTTCCGGTAAGAATGTTACTCGTACAACAATCAAGCAAGCAAAAGAGATGCTAGAATTGAGGAAAAAGGGAGATTGATTTTGGGTTAATATTTATTTACGTTGAAAGGATTTTGCAAGAGGGTTATTATCTTAAGGATTATGTTTAAGGTATTTGTAAAAACGAAAAAAGCTATTCCCGGGTTATCGAAGATTCTGTTGGCTTTGATTTTGTTTGTCGCAATTTTGTTTGCTTTCTTTGTGCAAAGGACAAAGACGGCTTATATTTCTCTTGAGCTTGATAAGCAAATTGAAGTGCGTATATCGGGCGGCGTTGCTACGTTGCGCATTTCGTCGAATTGGACGCTGATAGATAAGAAAGATTTGCCGCATAATGTTATTAATGGCTGGAAAGTTAACGTTGGAAGCAGGGATAATGTTCGATTTTATATCGGGTTGCTTAACCGGTCTGATATCACAGGGAAATTGAGTGTGTTTTCCGCTGTTAGGAAATTTTTCCCGTTGCAAAATGTATTTATAGAGCCTGCTTATGCTAAATCGGATGTTTTGCCTGCATGTGTAGGAGCAGGTGCTATTATCGTAGGCGATAGGCTTGTCCCTCTTCATGTACGGGTTATTTTTTTGCCCGACGGTAAGCGTTTTGTGATGATGTTTGTCGGTGGAGGCAATAAATTACGTAGCGGGTCGTTTGTTATATGGGATAAGCGGATAGGAAATACATTTGGATATACAGTATTAGAAGGAGTTGTAAATAAGGTTTTGTCGGGCAAGAATGTGAAATTGGGTGAAATTGAATTTATAGCTGCAAGCGACAGCTGGATTGTACGAGATAAATATTTCGATATGCTAAGAATACAGCCTATTGTCGCGGACGCATCAAAGTTGTGGATAGCTAAAATAAGAATGATGAGTTTGCCCGAATATCGTAAAGCGGAAGAGTTGCTGACGGATCATTTTATTTCACTTCAAAGTGTCGATAAAACGGTTAACGTTCGAAAAGTGGCTATAAACGATAAATTTGTTGTGTATTATGGCGAAAATAGCGAGACGATAAATATTGCCAAGGAGAAATATACATATGTTGAGTTGTGTTGGGTCGGGAAGAGCAAATCGGGAGAGGCATTTTTGATTTCCGTGCATTGTGAAGATTCGGTTGTCGAGTCGGCGCGCTCAGCGATAAAGCGTTTGCTTCGTTCGGTGTCTTTAAATAAGTCGAGTAATTCAGGTAACAAAGAGAGAGCTATTAGAGTTGTCGATGGCGTTAAATTGTTGAAGGGATATAATGTTGCTCGCGGAAGCGGAAAAATAGCTGGCTGGTATTTGCTAAAGCTTGACGGAGAAGCTATTGGCTTTGAAGCGTTATCGTGTTCTGCATTTAGCAGAAATAGGCGTCTTCGCATAACAGGATTGGATTATAGCTATTGTGATAACGGAGTTGTTCGATATGTTCAGCGCGAACGTTGGGATTTGTTCGCTGATGATTTTACGGGAAAATATTTGTCGAAGGTCGATATGAGTTTGTTGCTTTCTCGACGTAGCAGGTCGCACTCTATTTTTGGTATTAATGAATTTTTAGTAGATAAGATTCGTACAAGTGTTCATATAGATGATAGGGTTAGAGGTAAAGAATTTGTCAGGCCTAAATGTTTTTTGCCTGATGGGGGAGCTTTATTATTGTCAGCTGCGATGGCGGATAGACATTGGCGTGATTGTGGGTTTTTAATGTGTGCACAGGTTAATATGCTGAACTCTCATCTTCAGACGGTTTTATTCAAGCGTGTAGCAAGGTCTGACGGTGTTGATGTATTAATTTTACTCGATGATGAATTGATTTATTCTTGCTATAAATTTGACAAAGACGGTTTGTGGCAGGGGATTGAAGTTGAAACAGGCTTGAAAATGAAGCGAGTTGACGAACGTAATATTGCACGATTATATCGTAGGCAATCTGGCGAGGCTGTGAAATACTTTTCGGAGATGTCAAAAATAATAACAGGTGAAAATTAGCAACGAAAGTTAAACGTTATGTGATGTTTTACGTAAATGGAGAATTGCTTTGAGTAGAGAAGAGGACAGACATATTAAGCTTGTTTTATTCGACCTCGACGGTACGATATATTTGAGTGGCAGACTTATCTCGGGTGCTAAGAAATTTTTGAGGTATCTTGCAAGTCGGAATATTCAATATGGCTTTATGACGAATAACAGCTCGATAGGGCCTATGGCATATCTGCGCAAGCTTAGGGGGATAGGTCTCGATGTCAGCATTAGCAATATTGTTACGAGTGCAGAAGCGAGTTGTCTTATGTTGCAGGATTTTAATGTTGGCTCGGACATTTTTATTTTGGGGACGAAAGCATTAAAAAGATATATGGCTTGTAAAGGATATAGGCATAGGCTTAAAGGTGCGCAGGCTGTTCTTGTGGGGTTTGATTTGGAGTTGCGATATTCGTCGCTTTGTAATGCTGTAAGATTAATAATAGGCGGAAAAGATTATTTTTCAACACATCCCGATGTTGTTTGTCCGTCGTCCGAAGGAGCACTTGTTGATGCCGGTGCTATATTAGCTGCTATTGAGGCGGCTAGCGGAAAGAAAGTTAAGGCGATAGCGGGCAAGCCTAATAAATGGATTGTCAAGTTGGCGTGCAAAAAATTTGGCGTAAACGTAAAGGATATAATGATTGTGGGTGATAGGTTGGAAACGGATATCAGGATGGCGAATAGATATAAGATGCGTTCAGCTCTTGTTTTGACAGGTGTAACGAATGAAAAGGAATTGCGTTTGAGCAAGTATCAGCCTGATATTGTTGTGAAATCGATAGGGGACAAAAAATTACTGGAATATGAATTTTGATGTTAGGGTTTAAGGTATTATTTGAATTTAACATTTTTTTTGTGTTGCTCGTCGGGATACTTGCAATTCTAACAGGAATATTTTTTTATCGTTTGTTAGCTGGTGCTATTCTTCCCGGGCGTTGGCGGATATTGTTAAGTTTAAGAGTATTAGCTATTTTGCTTTTACTTGTATTGTTGTTTAAGCCGGCAATCGAATTTTCCGGTAGGTCTGCGAATGAGTCGGAGTTGATAATATTGATAGATAATTCACGTTCGATGGATTTTGCAGATGCGACGGGGCTTAGCAGGATTGAATATGTAAAAAAGCTAATTTTGGAGAATGAGGATATTGTAAAGGAAAAGCCAGCTGCTAAGATTTTTGTATTTGCGGATAATCTCGAATCGATATCATCGGATAAAGTAGGCGATATTTCAGTAGCGGGTAAGGCAACGGATATAACAGCGGCAATTAAGGGTATTGCGGAACAAATTAATCGCGAGAAGATTCAGGCGATAATTGTATTTACCGACGGAGAACATCTCGGAAGCATTTCGCCTAAAGGTGCTGTTGCGGCACTTAATAAGCCAATATATTGGCTTGGAGTTGGGTCGGATAATCCTCGTGGGCGTGAAAATAATTTGTCAGTTGATTTGGTGAATCCCTCTATAAAAGTTGTTACCGGTGGCGAGAATTATTTTACAGCTGACATCCTGAAAAGCGGGACATCGTCAGCTAAGAGTTCTTTTGACGTTTATTGTGATAAGGAATTGATTGTCAGTAGAAAAGTCGAGTTTTCGTCGCGTCAGAGCAGGCGGAGTGTTGATGTTTCCGTTTGTCCGAAAACATCCGGAAAAGTTTCAGTGAAGTTTCAGATTTTGCCCGAAACAGATGAATATCTTCGTGCAGATAATGTTCGATATTGGCATTGCTTGTCGCTTCCGGAAAAAATCAGGGTATTGCTAATAGAATCGCAAGTTTCTCCGGAATATAAATTTCTTAAACAATATTTGCAAAGTGATTCTGCTATTGAATTTGTAAGTATGGCGCAAATTCGTCCGGGCAAGTTTTTGGTAACAAAGCAAATGGCGGGATTTGTCGGCAGGTCGTTACCCGTAAGTAAGGAGGATTTTGAAAAGTTTGATTTGTTTATTTTGGGAAATATTTCTCATAGGACTTTTGACGAGTTACAAGGAAAAATATTAAAGGAGATAATCAAAGGCGGTCGAGGTGTAATATTCATAGCGGGTGATAAGCTTTCGGATTTACGCAAATCGGTGTTGAGCGAATTGTTACCGGTGCGAATAGAGCATAAGACGAAATGGATTTCTCAGCCTTTTGTGCCGTCGATTACATTAGCAGGCAAAGCGAGTGACATACTTAAAAATTGTGTTACATTTTTTTCGCCCGAAAGCAGATATTATCATTGGGTCAAGCTCGACGGCTGGTTTTATGTTGGAAGTGCATTGCCCGTAAGTAGCGTGTTGATGGAAACTTCTGCGGGAGCAAGTAATGTAGGTGCGGATACAATTCCGCTATTGACAATTGAACCTATTGGCAAGGGAAAATCAGCGTTGATATCAGCAGCAGGTTTTTGGCGTTGGGCGTTGAATCCCGATGTCAATCTTCGTGAGAACTTGTATCGCGTATTTTGGGGTCAGCTTATTCGTAATATTAGCGGCAAAGAATTGAAAGGTAAGCAAAAGCCAATAGCGATTGTTAATTTATCGAAAAATTCTGCGAAGACGGGTGAAACAATAGAGTTAAGCTGTTATATTTTTGATGAAAAAGCAAGTGCGATTACATCGGTTGGGGTTTCAGCCGAGCTTGTTAAGGACGGGAAGCCGATTTTGCCTTTGAAATTGACTCAGCGGAAAGGATATTTTGCAGGAAAGTTTACCGTCGAAGAGCCTGGCGAATATCGAGTTAGGTTTAAAGCGATATATGGAGCGAACGAATTGACAGATGAGAATTTCTTAAAGGTGTATAAAGTTGATAAGGAATTTTTGCAAGTAACGCTTAATAAAAGTTTGCTCGATGAACTTGCTCGTGTTAGCGGAACGGAAAAAATGTTGCCTGCGGAGAAATTCGGGGAGATTTTAAATATGCTAAGACGTCGATATACTCAACAGCTTGAACATCAAAACGAGCTTCATCAATTTAGGCTCTTTGATTATAGAGTTTTTTTGATGTTGCTTTTTGTGTTCGTTGTTAGCAGCGAATGGATTTTACGTTATAAATGGGGATTACGGTAACATAATTATTGAATTACGATTTTTCTTGATTTAGCGAATAAATGATTATTTCCAAAGTTTTTTTGTAATATGTTAATAGGAGCAATCATTGTTATAGCCATTGTTTCCTTGAAGGTTAACATTCCGTCTTTTTTGAGTTTTAACCTGCATTGCTCACAAGAACAAGCTGTTTTTTCGAAACAAAAAGCGTTACTGTTAAATTTACGAAGAGTTTACGCAAAACGCTTGTGTCCTAGAGAAGAGCTTTTAGCGGACAAGAGAGTAACAGGCGAACATTTCAAGCATTTGAATTTCAAACAAAAATTAAGCACAATGCCACAGCTTATTTCGACATTCGACAGCGGAACGATTGCCTCCGACAAAAAACGAGATGCTGCAAAAAGTAAACCCGCATTGCCTGCGAAAGATTTCTCATTATTTTTAAGCTTATTCGCGGGGAACGGTTTTCGCTGTCGCATCATCTCTCGCCGCGAGCAAGAACAAGCTGTGCCTGCGTCATTGCGAGGAATGAGC
>CAZKNI010000228.1:0-4922 GCA_964554055.1 uncultured Phycisphaerae bacterium
TCGTAAAACAGCGGGGTCCGGACCGCGAAAACGCGCCTGAATTTTATTTGCGTCGCCGGGTCCTAACATAAATCGCCTACAAAATGCTTGCGCACTCGGAAACTCTTTTTCCAAATATTGTCTTATATTTTTCATCAGAGCGGGAATTATGCGATAATCTTTTACACCTACAAGTAACATTCCGTAAGCTTCGTCGGGGTCTTCCGGTGAATATGTCAGCAAAAATCTTGTTGCTCCCGCACCTACGAAAGAGGCTACGTTTGTAACTCCCTCGAGTTTCATCACATATTTTTCAATTTTTTTTATATCGCGTTCGGTAACTCGTATATCCGTTCCTTCGGGTAGCCAGTAATGTATCATAAATTGTGGACGCGTCGAGTCGGGGAAAAAGCTTTTTTCTATAAATCCGAATCCGTAAATAGATAATGCAAGCAAGCCGATTAAAACAATGACCGTAATTTTACGGAACCTCAAACACAGAACTAAAAATGAGCGATATATGCGAAACAAAATTCCGCTATAAGGGTCTTCTTGCTCGGAACTATTTTCGTTTGTTTCATCATTTTTCTTGTTATTTCCTAAAAAAGCTACACCTAATAGGGGTGTAACCGTTATCGCTAAAATCCAGCTACACATTAACGAAAATAACATTACTTGGAATAATGAACGACAATATTCACCGGTTGAATCTTGCGACAATCCGATAGCTGCAAATGCTAATACCGCTACAATCGTTGCGCCGAACAAAGGCCATTGTGTTTGCTCCACAATAGCGGAAGCTGCCTTTATTTTGCTCATTCCCTTTTGCGTATTGACCAAAATTCCTTCAACGATAACAATAGCATTATCGACTAACATTCCCAATGCGATAATCAATGCCCCCAAACTAATACGTTGAAGCGGAATTTCCTTGCCTTTCATCAATATTAGCGTCATTAAAATCGTCAGAAGCAAAATTCCGCCTATGAGAATTCCGCTACGCAGTCCCATTGCTATCATTAAAACGGCAACAACAATGATTATTGCTTCAATGAGATTTATAACGAATCCGCTGACAGCTGCATTTACCGCTTGAGCCTGATGAGCGATTGTTCCTATTTCGATTCCGATAGGAATTTCCGACATTAGCTCCTTCAGTTTTTTGTCAACCGAGTTCGCCATTGTTATAACATTTCCGCCTAATACCGTCGATATTCCCAATCCTATTGCGGGGTGTCCGTTGAATCGAACAATAGGCGTTGGCGGGTCAACATATCCTCGTTTAATTGTAGCAATATCTTTCAGATACAATTTAGAATTTGTCTTATCATCTTGCAGAATTAACAAATCGCCTATTTGTTTTACCGATTTTATCTCTCCGGTAGGGAATATTCTTATATATTGTTGGCCAACAACAACGCTTCCTGCCGGAGCAACTAAATTTTGCCCTTTAAGCGAGTTATATATCGTATGAGGCGAAATGCCAAGTTGAGATAATCTTGCCCGGGATATTTCTATATATACGACTTCATTTTGAACTCCTGATAGCGAAATCTTCGCTACATCGTCGCAAAGTAATAATTCCCTTCTCAGCAGTTTGGCATATTTTTTCAGTTCAGCATAACTGTAACCGTCTCCGTATATAGCATAAAAAATTCCGTAAACATCACCGAAATCATCATAGACGATAGGCTTGGATGCACCGGGAGGAAGTTCAGCTTCCGCGTCGTTTACTTTTCGTCTCAGCTCGTCCCATACTTGCGGAAGCGTTGCCTTATCATATTTATCCTTCATCTCCACGTGGACCGACGACCAGCCCGGCTTGGAGATGCTATCAACAAGTTTGAGTTGTCCGAGCTGTTGAACCGCTATTTCTATTTTATCTGTTACTTCTTCCGCTACTTCCATAGCTGTTGCACCCGGATAATATGTGATAATTTTTGCCTCTTTGATTGTAAATTCCGGGTCCTCAAGACGTCCGAGTTTCTGATAGGAAATTATTCCCCCGCCTATGATTATTACAGTCATAACAATTGTTATTGTTTTATACTTAATCGAGGCTTCTGCTATATTCATTAGTTACTCCCGACCCTCTCGTTGCTATCGAGAATACGAACCTTTTCACCTTCTTTAAGAAAATTGATGCCAACAGCTGCTATTCTATCGCCTGCTTTTAATCCTGAGATAACAAACATTTTGTCTTTGTCCATTTCACCTACTTTTATATTAACTTTATGTACTGTTCCTATTCCGTTTTTTTCCTCTTTTACAAGCCAAACGTAATAATTTCCCTTTTCGTCTATTCCAACAGCATCGACAGGCACGAGAAACCGTGTTTTTTGTGTTGTTAATCCTTTTTTGGGATACATTGCGACTGTTGCAGTCATGCCCGGAAGGATACTCACATCTTTAGGGGCGGGCATAATGAACTTTACAAGATACGTTTGAGTTCGCGGATCGGAATCTGTGGCAAATTCTTCGACCTTTACCTCAAATTTTCTGTTAGGAAGATAATCGAATGTTGCAATAAATTTATATTTATCTTTATCATCTCTTTTTAACTTTGCCATTACTTCTTCGGGAACTTGTACTGCTATTTCGACATTTGATATATTTTGTAAGCTTAAGACAGGATGTTTAGCTGTGATGTTTTCGTAATTATCGACATAAGTCTTTGCTATAATTCCGTCGAATGGCGCGCGCAATACAGTATCTTCCAAAGCCTTTCTGGAAATTTTAACATTAGCCCTTGCAACTCCATATCCCGATTCCGCATTTGTTATTTCCTGCACTGTTGCTGCCTCAGCTTTTTCCATCTCTCGTACTTTTTCGAGATCGGATTTTTTCTTTTTCAAGACAGCTTCATGAGATTCGAGTGCGTGTTGATAATCTCGCGGGTCGAGTCGTCCTAAAATTTGTCCTTTTTTAACTCGTTGTCCTCTTTTAACGGGAAACTCTATAAGCTGTCCGCTTACTTGAAAGGCAAGGTCAACCTCATCGTGAGGTCTAACTCTTCCGGGAAATTTCCGTACGGACAAATCTGTTAGCTCGCCTACAACAAACGTCTTAAGCGGGCGAATGATTGTCTCTTCTTCCGTTGTCTTTTTATTTCCTTTGAAGAAGAAAAATCCTGCAATAGCAATGATTGCTATTACAATAATTACCGTTACAGACCCGAACTTGCCCGATGATTGGCTCATAAGCTTTCTTTCTCTTTCAGTAGAAACACAATTCCCTTATATAATCGAAAATAATTATAAGACCCTTAGAAAGAGATGTCAATATTCAAGAGAGTTTTCAAATGGAAAGAGAAATATCATAAATATCATTTTATAACGTTGCACACAGGAATAGCTTCTCGTCATTCGTCAACTTATTGCTCAGATGATGCTGTTCGTTTAATCACAGTTTAATTGTGCAATCGAAGAATGTATTTTACGTAATTCGGAATTACTCGACTCTTCCGTTATCTGTTTCGTCGATT
Source organism: uncultured Phycisphaerae bacterium (assembly GCA_964554055.1). GTDB lineage: Bacteria > Planctomycetota > Phycisphaerae > JAAYCJ01 > JAAYCJ01 > S014-18. The sequence goes on from CAZKNI010000228.1 coordinate 3,464, forward strand.
TCTTTTTCTGATAACTCTTTTAATAGATATATCAGGTCGAATGCTCCTCCGATACCTGTTATTACCGTATATATAAACATCAAAATAAGATTGATTCCAACATACCAAATTGTTACGCTTTCCCAGCTTATCATTTTAGTTTTACTCCGAACACATCATCTTTTTCTTCAGATTCTTTTACCGCTTGTCCGTAATCTACAAATTTTGTAGGAACATTAATTGCCAGAGAGAGAATAACCATAAAAGCCATCGAAACCAGTATTGTTACAACGCCTGCTAATTTTGTAGGGATATCATATCCCGGATATGTTTTTTGGAGAATAAGATGAATTGTCGGCAAGACGATTGCCGAAATAACAGCTCCGTATGCGCCGTATGTATTTGCTCGTTTCCAATACAATCCGAACACGACAGCTATTCCGCCACCGAGCCACATTACACCTGTTAACATCAAATATTCGAGTAGCGTATCTTCAATTTTATATAATACACCCCAAACATACAGGAACAGTCCAATAAGAACAATCGTTATTCGCAATGCCCACAAATGCATTGTTCGCGACATTGGCTTTTTTCGAAGAGGACACACGACATCGTTTATCCATATCGATGACCAAGAAAGAAAATATGTATCGTTTGTAGAAATAAAAGCTGCCAAGAATGCTGCTAACAATAATCCCTTAAGCACGCTCGGACATATCTGCCCGATATATATAGCTGTAGCTGCAAGTGTATATGTTTTTTCATCTGCCCCTTTCGGTATTATATGTCCAAGTGCTATAAATGCGCCGACCCCAAGCAGCAGCATTATTACTGTTTTTCCCTGTCCAAACAAATAGGAAATCAATGTCATATACCTTACGACTTTCGGATTATCCGCCGATGCATTTTTGGTTATTGCAGGTCCGAAGCAGAACGGACTCCATATCCCCGCCAACAGTACCCACAAAAACCAAATCCAGCCGTACGTCGATTTTTTCATCAACGGATTAAATGCTGATTCACCCATTTTAGATGCAAGGACTTTTTCAATATTTGAAAATCCTCCTACATTGTTTAATATCAGATATGTAATTGCGAACAATCCTGTCATTATTATTAAGCCTTGAATATAATCCGTTACCAATACTCCTATTTGTCCGCAGACGACTGCAAAAAATACAGCTGACAGAATCATAAATCCCGTTAAAATGTAGAGCGTATGAAATTGATATCCCATAATCGTGCATTGTTCAGGCCAATTCAAAAAATGCATAATAAATAATGCACCTGTTATCGGAAAAGCTGCCATATTTACAACTCCTCCGATTCCACAAATGATACCGATTAATATTCTTAGCGATTTGCTATATCTCATTTCGTGATATTGTCCCGCTGTCATTGCTTTGCTTGCGCGAAATCTCTCTATTCCGAACCCGAATACGCCGAATAACACACTTGCGATAATAGCTGTAAATAG
>CAZKNI010000229.1:0-3815 GCA_964554055.1 uncultured Phycisphaerae bacterium
TTCACTGTAATCCCAATACGCTTGACGCCATTTTGCTTACACACGCACATTTGGATCATTGCGGATTGATTCCCAAAATTGTCAAGGAAGGATTTAACGGAAAAATCTATTGCACTCAAGCAACAGCGGAAATAGCTCAAATCGTGCTGCTCGATTCCGGACATCTGCAAGAAGAAGATGCTGCATATAAACGCAAACGACATAAAAAAGAAGGCAGAACGCCGCCCCGGCCCGAAGTTCCGCTATACACAGCTGATGATGCAAGAAATTGCGATAAGCTATTTGCGTCCGTCAAATATAATCAGAAAATAGAAATAGCGGAAGGCATTGAAGCTGAATTTCATGACATAGGACATATATTCGGTTCGTCAATGATAGAAATCACGCTCAAAAATGGAAATCAAAAATGCTCGATGCTATTTTCAGGAGACATAGGCAGATGGAATAAACCGATATTGCACGACCCTACATTTGCGAAAAATGCTGATTATATTTTCATCGAATCGACTTATGGCAATAGGATACATAAGGACCCGCAAGATATAGAAACAATGCTCGAAGAAATAATAAATTCAACGCGTCAAGCTGGAGGAAATATAATAATCCCGACATTTGCACTCGAACGGGCACAAGAAGTTTTGTATTATCTAAACAAGTTACTGTTAGCAGACAGAATTCCCCCGCTTACAGTTTTCGTCGATAGCCCAATGGCAATAAATGTAACGGATGTATTCAAACATCATCCTGAATTATTCGATTCGGAAATGACCGAACTTGTGAATAATAATGAATCACCGTTTACGTTTCCCAATCTGCGAATGTCGAAAACAGTAAATCAATCCAAAGCTATCAATGAAATAAAAGGAACTGTAATTATTTTAGCAGGCTCCGGAATGTGCACAGGCGGACGTGTCAAGCATCATCTTGCCCAAAACATACATCGTCCCGAAAGTACGATTTTGTTTGTAGGATATCAAGCAATAGGAACGCTGGGAAGGCAAATACTCGAGAAACCTAAAGAAGTTCGAATATTGGGGCAAATATATCCCGTACGTGCGCGAATAGAAAAAATCAACGGATTTTCAGCACATGCTGACAGAAATGAATTGATGTATTGGCTTTCGCGAGTCGATGCAACTCCCAAACGCATATTTGTAACTCATGGCGAGCCTGAATCGGCGTTTAGCTTAGCGAAACTTATAGAACAAGAAAGAGGCTGGGCTACCGTCGTCCCAAATTATCAAGACGAAATCATTGCTGAATGTTAAATTTAAACGTTAAAGGCAAATAATAAATATACAGAGAAAAATATGCTGTTCCGAAATCTCGGAAAAACAAAAATAAAAGTATCGGAAATATCCTTTGGAACCGTATCCTTAGGAGTTCCTTACGGAATCAATACAAAAGACGAATCGGACTTATTGCCTGAATCGGAAGCGATTAAGTTATTAAAAGAAGCATTTGCTAAAGGAATAAATTTTTTTGACACGGCAAGAGCATACGGGCGAAGCGAAGAACTTATCGGACGAGCATTTGGAGATATACGTTCTAAGAAACATCACATTGAGGCAATTTCCCGCCCTCGTACAAATGTTGCTCATTCTTGCAATGTAATAATCTCGACAAAACCAATTCACTTGAAAAATAAAAACGGAGTCCTTCCGGATGGCAAGCAAATCAAAGCTCTTATTCACAGCTCACTTGATACAAGTCTATCAAATCTTCAATCGGACTATATCGACGTATATATGCTGCATGACTCGGATATAAGTGTTTTTACAAATAAAAGCGTCATTGAAACCCTTATTGAAATAAAGAATTCGGGAAAAGTTAAAACCCTCGGCGTGTCAACTTATACGGTCGAGCAGACACGAAAAGCAATAGAAACGGGAATATACGATGTTATACAATTGCCCTATAATCTCATGGATCAAAGACAGCGAGAAATGTTTCCGTTAGCTTATCAAAAGGGAATAGGAATTGTCGTCCGTTCCGCACTGTTCAAGGGAATATTGACAGAAAAAGGAAATAAGCTACACCCGAAACTGTCAGCTGTTCAAGAGCATCGAAGAGTCTATGAACGATTATTAAGTGAAAAAGCCCCCACATTAGCACAATTAGCTATAAAATTCATTCTTTCACATAAGGAAATCTCTTCGGTACTTATCGGCATAGACAAATCTGAATATTTACAAGAAGCTATACAAGTTATTGACGGAAATTATCTTGATGAAGCTACATTGGCAGAAGCGTACAAACTCGCCTATCCCGAACCTGATTTTCTCGATTTGCCTAAATGGAGTCAAAAAGGCTGGCTTAAGTAACAATAATAATTTTACAAAAATCGCTTTCAAACTCCCAAAACAGCTGTAATCTCTTATATACAAGCACTTATACAAGTATTTTTTATTTTTGAAATTAAGATATATTATCATATCTCCGATAAAGTTCAAATAGATAGGGGACAAAAAGAGAACGAGGCAAAATTTTTTTTGGGGAGACTTTGCTATGTTCAAAAATCTAACAATAGGGAAAAAAATTGTCGGCGGATTCGGAATAATTTTATTACTTTTATCCGCTGTTGCATATCTTTCGATTTCCGGACTGAGCAATACAGTCAAAGATACACAAAACATAATTGCCGCTAATCAATTGGACACTCTTTTAGCGGAAAAAGAAGTTGAGCATCTCAATTGGGCAAGCAAGGTCAATAACATGATACATAACAAGGATAACACTGGGGCAGCTAAATTCGATGTCGAAACCGATGATCACAAATGCGGGCTGGGACAATGGCTTTACGGAAAAAAGCGAACGGAGACAGAAAAGTTATTCCCGGAAACAGCAGACTTATTCAAGAAATTGGAAACCTATCATCATCTTCTTCACACATCAGCTTTGGAAATAAAAAAATATTACCGACGAGCAGATAGCAAGTTACCCGAAATTTTATCTGACCGTGAAGTCGATTATTTGAAATGGGCGGAATCTATTCGAACATGCTTTTTAACAAATCGCTCTGCGATAAACGTTGAAACCGATCCGAAAAAATGTGCCTTAGGAAAATGGCTTGCGACAAAACATGCTAAAAATATCTATAAATCCGGCAGCGACGAATTTAAAAGTGTTTGGGACAAATTAGTTGATACACACAGAAAATTACACGAAAGCGTTATAAAAATACAAGAGATGTATGTTCCTACACATCGCGGATTAGAACAAACATTACTCAACATTTTGTTAGCACATAAAACATGGACTTTAAAAGTAAGTTCAGCTATCGTAGATGAAAATCCTAATTTAGGTGTACAAACCGATCCGAATCTTTGTGCACTGGGCAAGTTTTTAAAATCGAAATATTATAAGGAAATCATTAAAGATTTTCCCGAACTCAAATCTGCAATGGATGCTTGTAAGTTGCCATATAAACAATTGCACCAATCGGCAATTTCAATAGCAAATGCATTGCAAAAAGGCTACGAAGGTAAATTAATTGCGGAAAATATATTTAAGAAAACAACAGAACCTGCTTTAAAAGCAATCGAATCGGCATTTGCCGAGGCAATCAACGCAGAACATTCCTATGAAAAACGACATAAAGAAGCACGCAAAATATTTGAAAATGTTACAATACCTCTTTTGAATCAGACATTATCTCTACTTGAAAAGTTAAAATCAATTGCTGAACATGACCTCGAAGGAATGAAAAAAGCACAACATATTTACGCAACCGTTACGATTCCTAATCTGAGAAAAGTTCAGCAGCTATTAAATAAAATCTCGGATACCGTACGGAAAGATATGATTACCGATAA
>CAZKNI010000230.1:0-3536 GCA_964554055.1 uncultured Phycisphaerae bacterium
GGAGTGAGGAAGCGGGCATTACGAATTCGAAATTGTCGCACGCTTCGCCTGAGGGCTTGACTTGCAATGACGAGGTGAGTGTCCTTCAGTTTTAAAGTTTGACTCGCTCGCAGTGAAAAATGTAACTTGCAAAGAACGCTAAAAGAAATTTGGGGTTGACTTAAAATATTCAATTTTTTATAATTAATATAAATATAATAGAAGTGAGTGTTTTGCGGGAAAGTAGGAGAAAGGAGATGAGCGGAAAAGCAAAGATAAGGAGCGGGATAATTTTTATTTTTGTTATTATGCTTGTCAGCGGGGGCAGAGTTTCTACTGTTGTCAAGGCGGAAGTCCTCTACTGGGCAGTTAATCAAGGCGACTGGGGACATGCGTCTAATTGGGATAGACATGTGGAACCGACGTCTGATGACAGGGTTTATGTCTGTAATAGCGGAACGGTCAAGATAACGCAAAACGGAGAAGCTGCTGAGGAAGTGTTGCTAGGTTGGAATGCTACGGGCTATGTTTCTATGTCTTCGGGGTCTCTTACGCTTGAAAAAGATATATATATTGCAGGTTTGGGAGGAACAGCTACTTTCACTCAGAAGGGCGGAACGTTTTTAGTCAAACATGATATGTGGATTACCTACGGAGAGGGCGATGATAATGGCTATTTCAAGCAAAGCGGAGGTGTAACAACAGTTCAAGGGAGACTCTTTTTCGGATTGGATGCGGGTGATGGCGTATGCGAGCTCTTAGGGGGAACGCTTAATGTTTACGGGAATATTCACAATTGTTATGATGCACAGGGCGATAACAAACTAATTATCGATGGCGGAACGCTTAATGCCTCGGGATATATCCATATAGACAATTTCTGGGTTGGCAATAAAGGTACGGGGTCTTACGTTCACGATGCTGGAAGAGAAGTCAGAGTTTCAAAAAATCTTACTCTTGGAGTTAATTCGGGTTCTAAAGGGACATATAAGCTTTCCGATGGGACTTTGACCGTTTCGGAAAATATTGTTGGCGGAGCAGGCACGAGCACATTTATTATCGACGGGGGAACGTTAAATCTTTCGGGTGAGATTAATGTTGATAATTTCTATGTTGGCTATGACCGGTCTGTTGATTATGAGCAGGTTAATGATGTTACGGTGAATAACAATTTGTATATAGGGAACAATACAGGTTCTCAAAGCAGCTATACCGTTTCAAGCGGAGTGCTTAATGTTGGCGGTAAGGTTACCAAAGGCTCCGGTGTAGCTAATCTCTACATAGAAGGCGGAACGGTACACGTGCCGAGTGTAGATGTAACTTCTTTAACGCTAGGCGATGGCGAAGAAACTAATGGGTTTTATGCCTTGAACGCTGGCGGGACGATGAAAGTTTCCGGTGATGTATGTGTAGCTAATCGCGGGACGGGGCGAATCTATCAGACCGGCGGAACGAGTACGATAAACGGAGAGCTTCTAATAGCGGGAATGCAAGATAGCTATGGCAGATATGATTTGAGTGACGGTAAATTAAATGTAAAGAACAAAGAAGTAGTTGGCAAGGCAAGTGAAGCTGTATTTCTTCAGATAGGTGGAACGAATACAACGAAGCAGATTATTATAGGGGAACAGGCAAGCTCTTGGGGGAAATATTATATTGATGACCCGAGTGCCAAAATATCAGTTAGCGATGTTGAAGTCGTAGGAAGGTATGGCGAAGGATTATTTAAGCATAGCAGCGGGACGAACGATACCGTTAAACTCTATCTTGGGGAGCAATCGGGCAGCAATGGCCGATATGAACTTAAAAATGGCCGACTTACCGCTTCGAATTATGAGGTTGTGGGTAATTACGGCGCTGGAACCTTTGTGCAGGACGGAGGAACGAATCAGCCTAACAAATTATATTTGGGCAATTTTTCAGGTGGCAACGGGGTGTATGAACTGACCAAAGGGACATTAACAGCGAATTACGAGTATATTGGGATGAGAGATGAAGGCACATTTACTCAGAGCGGAGGAACGCATACTGTAAATAACGACCTTTATCTCGGGAAGAATAGCGGTTCTCATGGAGAATACAATCTCAATGGCGGACAGCTTATTGTTCACGGTAATATTAAAGCTGATGCCGGCTCGGGTATTTTTAGCATTGAGGGAGGAGTGTTAAACGTGGATGGAAATATTACACTTGATGAATGGCGGATAGGGTATAATAGTACGGGTGAATATACTCAAACTGAGGGGGTAAATAGCGTTACGACTCTGCGAATAGGAAAGTTTGCCGGCTCGGACGGAAGATATAATCTGTCCGGGGGTAACCTTAATAGCGGTTTGGTAGAAATAGGGCCGAGCGGAATAGGAAAATTTATTAATACTGGCGGGACTCACAGTATGAATAATAATCTCTATGTTGGGACGTATGGCAGCGGAAGCGGAACTTACGAATTGAGCGGAGCGGGAAGTTTATCTGCACCGAATGAATTTTTAGGGAATGAAGGGTTCGCTACTTTTAATCAGTATGGGGGAACTAATGATATAAGCGGTACGTTGTATTTTGGATTTTGGGGTGCCGGTGATGCAACATATAATTTGAACGCTGGTAGCCTGTCTGCCAACGACGAAATCGTTGGACGATATGGCAGCGGAACTTTCGAGCAGATAGGCGGGGTAAACAATGTTGGTGATGAGCTTATCCTCGGCAAGGAAGCGGGTTCTGCTGGCAGCTATTCTATTTCAGCTGGCAAGCTTGATGTAAAGAATTTTTATATAGGTTATAACGGTAGCGGTGTATTCGACGTAGCTGACGCATCAGCTGATATCGCTGTATCGGGCTTGTTGAGCTTAGGGGCAAATAGCACCTTCAATGCAGTTGCTGATACTGTTATTCATATGACGGGAGCTAATTTTGAAAATAAAAATATCGATGCCGCTGATTTGTCGGAGCTGAGTAACGTAGAATTGATTTTTGAAGGGGGTGTTGATGATATAGATTTGTTTGAAGTAGCGGGAGAAGATTTGGGCGCTACGATGGCGGGCTTGGAAAGCAACTTTGCTCTTGGGACATTAACATTAGGAGGCAATGATATAGGTCAGCTGCAACTTATCGATTCTTTCGACAATCAGCCTGATTGGATAGGTGATGAAGCGGTGTATGTTTATAATCTTAATATTAATAGCGGCGCTTATCTCGACCTTAACGGATTGCATCTGTATTATGTTAACGGCTCAATTGATTCGGGAGCTAATATTGTCGGAGGAATGCCAATCCAGATTCCCGAGCCTTCAGCTTTGTTAATTTTGTTAGGATTTGTCGTTGTAAATAGGCGATTTTTGTTTTGAGTTTTTAGTGGATAAATATTTGTTCGTGAAAAGTTGATTTTAGCATTAATTTGTTAAAGGGGGAATTTGTTTTGTTAGCATTGCTTGCGGGCGGGGGAAAATCAAATTCGGCAGAAGGTTAAGCTGTCGGGGGAATTGATTGAGGATTGTGTAATTGTTGATTTGTTTATTGATAAACAAACGATGCGCTGCTCGCTATAATCCTCGTTGACACGA
>CAZKNI010000231.1:0-3266 GCA_964554055.1 uncultured Phycisphaerae bacterium
ACTTTTTGGAGTCTCGGCTCATTTTTATCAGCTTGCCCTCTTGCGTGTTGAATACCCGGAAAAATTGTTTTCCATTTCTCGATTTTAATTTTAGCTTGGGCATTATCCGTTGCAATACAAAAGAGAATCAGAAGAATGTTACAAAGAACAATATGATATTCCTTATTTTTCCTCATAAAAAGTTCCTTTTATTTTATCTATTTAGCATTTATTACATTTTCATATAACATTATGTACTGCTTTGTTATGTTTTTCCAATCATAAAATTTCGCTTTTTCGACAGCATTTTTTCGCATTTGCGAGCAGTCGGAATTCCACAATTCGATGATTGCGTTTGCAAGGCTTTCTGGGCTTTCGGGGGGAATCAGTTTTCCGGTTTTTCCGTCTTCAATTGTATTTATAAGTCCTCCGACAGCACTTGCGATTACAGGCGTATGAGAAGCGAAAGCTTCGAGAGGAACGAGAGGCATTGCTTCGGAACGAGACGGCAGAACGACGAAACGAGCATTTTGTAACAAATATTTTTTTAGGCTGCCTGTAACTTCACCCGTAAAATATATTTTGCCGACAAGATTGTTTTTCTCGACATATTGTTTTAATTGCTCTGCCAAAGGACCTTTGCCTGCGATTATCAAGGTTAACGAATCAAATGTTTCAGGCGAATTATCTCTAATAATTGTCATTGCTCGCAGAAGGATATCAGGGCCTTTGATGTGTTTTAGACTGCCTATGTACAATATAAAATTCATGTTCAGCTTAATGGGCCAATCGGGTTCATATTTGACAGGTGTGCCGAATTCTTCAACATCTACGCCGTTGGGAATAAACGTTTGTCGGGGATTTTTCGTTATTTGTTCGATGATGTTTTTCATGTGAGAGCTAATAGCTGTTATGTGATTTGCATTATCCAGCGAAAATATGATTCGTCGCCAGATGATTTTCTTTTTTCTGTATCGACTTGTCGGCCTAATGTCGCTGCCATGAGCTGTTATTATTACGGGGATGTTAGTTTTTCTGGCAAATTTCGTTGCAATGTATCCTGACGGATAGACAAGATGGCAATGAATGATGTCGAAATTGTATTTTTTGTGTGCGTTAGCGAGGGCTGTATATATGCTGCGCATTCCTAATGGCAGAGTGAACGACCAAGGACGTTTATATCGAACGACGGGATATGTAAACGTATCATCGTTTGGCAAACCTTTGCCTTTTCTCGGCCATTGTGTTATGACAATAGCATTGTGTCCCATTTGCGTCAGGTGTCTCGCGAGAGAATCGACGACAATTTCTGCGCCGCCTATTTTAGGTAAAAATGTTGGCGATAATAAGCATATGTTCATATATATAAAACCCTCACTTATGAGATATTGTAAATAAATGAGATGCGTTCGTAAAAAGTCTTTTTTGAATTTTTTAAGATAAACGCATACAATAAAAAGACGTGATATATGCTTGTGTTAGGAAACAGCATTGGCGTTGAATCTGAAAGAGGAATTTTATGGAACTTAACAAAGAACAAATAAATGAATTGAAAATAATACATTATCCTCATCCCGTTTTAAAGCAACGTGCAGAGCCAATTGTTGAAATAAATGATACGGTTGAACAACTTGTTTTAAAGATGATAGATTTGATGTATCAATATAAAGGTGTAGGATTAGCTGCTAATCAAGTAGCTGTTCCTCTGCGAGTTTTTGTTGCAAATCCGACGTGTGAGAAAGGCGATGAGCTTGTTTTCATAAATCCGGAGATTATAGAAGAAAACGGCTGGGCGGAAGCTGAGGAGGGCTGCTTGTCCGTTCCTCAAATATATACGACAATTAGGCGAAGGAAGAAAATCGTTGTTGTTGCAACGGATATCTCGGGAAAGCAATTTGAAATTCCCGCTGACGATTTGCTTGCTCGAATCATTCAGCATGAGACGGATCATTTGTATGGCAAAACAATCGTTGACAGAATGTCTCCGCTGGCTAAATTGTCAAATCGCAGACAACTTAAATTACTTGAGGAGCAATTGAGCGTCGAAAAATAATATCGTTTATTTTTCACGAGGAACGGTACAATATCTGCTTTTGTTCTCGGGAAAGAATGTTTGTTCCCGTTATTGCCCAAATTCCGAATCCAATATAGAGACTCCAGCTGTATGTAATCGGAAGAATAATCGTAATCGACAGAAAAATAAGAAGAATTATCCCGAAGGATATGCTTTGTTTTTTAGCGAAAATTATTATGACAGCTAAAATTATAGCGGGTATCGTTGAGATATATGCTGAATTGACAGCTCCTATTATGGCGTGGGGTCCTTGAATCCACGCGATTGCTAAGGCAATGTTTGCAATTAGCCCGATAGCCCAAGGCCAAAGCATCAGGATTGTTTTTTCTAACAGGACAAAATGTATCGCGAGAAATGTTAATATTGTTGCGAGATAGAAGAATAAAGTCATTTGTGGCAGAATGGCTGAAGCTGATGCGAATCTTTCCGGAAAAATGTAGGATAAAGAATCTCGTAAGCTTACGAGTAATAAGCTGCAACCTAATAGGGCGAAAAGAATAATTTTTGTGTAAAGGTCGAGAAGAAGATTGGCTTGTTGTCGATTGCCCTGTTCCCATCTAACAAATACGGATGTCATAACAATAATGCTAAGTGCGATTCCAACAATAGCAATCAATTGGGCGATAAGACGGCACGCTGCAAATGTGTCTCCCGAAGATGCATCGCAGAATTTTGTCAAATACCAAAGAGAAAACATCTGCCAGCTTTGCCAGATTATCCCTGAAATAGCAGCCCAAAATCCATAATTTATCAGACGACGCGAGAGGATTTTTATAGGCAATTTATATTCGGATGTTTTTATTATTCCGAGAGAATTTATGAATATGGCGCCAAATAATATTGTTGGAATTAACAGAGAAAAGATATAGCTCCAAATGACAATTTCTGCGTGTCTGCTGAAATATAATATTCCTGCGACTGACATTGCAAGAAATAATAGCCCGTGCGTTAACTCTAATAATGAGAGGGCAAGAAACATTCTTAGCCCTTTTAGCACCGATGCAATAAGGAAATATAATGTTATTGCAAATATCGTGATTAAGCTGGCGCGAGCTAATCGAATTGACTCCGCTAAAGCAATATAATTGTTGGCAAAGATGAATTTTCCCATCCAACCTGAAAAAATGAAAAGAATAAAACAGAAGGTAAATGTTATTCCGGTAACGAGCAAAGAAGATTTTATCAGGAATTGTTTTAATTTGTTTTTTTGATG
>CAZKNI010000232.1:0-3052 GCA_964554055.1 uncultured Phycisphaerae bacterium
CTGAAGATATTTAATTATAGCACACGAATTCCGCCCGTGCAAATTTTACGAAAAAATTACAAAAAATATTCCCGATTTTCCTTTTTCACGCCTCTAAAAGTTCTCATCCCAAAACAAACTTGTAACCCTTTACATCCCTTCCGCAGCCCGCATATGAGGCAGAAATAGCGCAAAGGTATATTCCTCCTGAAATTCGGGGTCGAGATTAAGCTCGACAACTTCGGGCAAATCAATCAGATTCTTAAAGTCTCCCCAAATATTTCTGTCTATCAACCCCAAAAAAGCGCCAGCTAACGAACCGTTACCTATAATTTCATAACGAGAAACTTCAACATCCGGCAATAAACCTATCGCTATCGCATTTTCAATATTAATATATCGAGCAAATCCACCTGCCAGAAAAATCCTCTCAAAAGAATCTATTTCGCTATTAAGACGCTTACACAAAACACATATAGCTGAAAATATTGCTGCTTTTGCCTGCAAAATTGTCTCTATATCTTTTTCGGTTATCGTTATATCGCTGACACGGTCTTCTGTTTCCTCGCAATACGCAATTACATACTCGCAAACATTATTTTCCCTGCATCGAATACGAGAACAAAGATTCGACTTATCACGCTGAATTCTGCCAGCTGAGTTTATCACTCCGGCACGCAAAGCTTCCGCTATAAAATCTATCAATGCCGACCCACAAATTCCCACGGGCCTGCCATTGCCTATAACTTCATAACGACAACTAAAACCGTCGTCTGCTAATGTGATTTTCTCAATTGCGCCTACGCTAGCACGCATGCCGTGTGATATCCGCAATCCCTCAAACGCAGGTCCAGCTGCACACGCCGTCACAAATAGCTTTTTCCCGTCGGATATCGCAATCTCTCCGTTTGTGCCTATATCCACTAAAAGAGATAAGCCATTGTGATAATGCGCCCTGCATATTTCAAGGTCGCTCACGATATCTCCGCCTATATATGCGCTAATCGAAGGAACAATATCTATCAACGCACCCGGAAAAATATTTAAGCCTATCTCGTGCGCCTCAATCGGCTCGATATCCCTCGATACAGGTTGAAACGGAACAACCCCTATTGCTGACGGGTCTAAACCCGCAAAAATATGCCACATTACCGTATTGCCGGAAATTACAATACGCCTGATATTATTGCATCCTATATTATGCTTGCCACACAATAATTCAACGAGAGGATTTATTGTCTTGTCGATAATAAGCGACTGCAACTCCTTCAACCCCTTATCCGTCGAAGCATGAACTATTCGAGCCGCTACATCGTCTGCCTGCTGAATTTGCTGATTATAACACGTAACCGTATCAACTATTTCGCCCGACGTAATATCAACAAGAGACGCTGCAACTGTCGTCGTTCCTATATCGACAGCTATTCCGTAACAATCCGCAAGTCCTTTCGATGGCGATTCAATCGCAATTATCCGCCAAACATCGTTGACCCATGCGATTACAACTTTAATGATACGCGCATTAGCTCGCAACACACAAGGCAATTCCCGTAAAGCGCGAACGGATATCTCGGAAACGACGATTTTATGTTTCTCACGCAATATCGAAACGAGCTGTTCATAATCACTTTTGGCTTCACCCAGCTTAGGCTCGGGCAACTCGACCGAAAACTGACAAACTGTAGGGTTAAACTTACGATGTTCATTAATAACGAAATCAGCTACGACCTTTTCGCCCGTTTCCACTAAAGAACGTCTCGGAACGAAAATTTTAAATCTCCCTTTTATTATTCGCGTCTGACAGCCGAGAACTCGCCGTTTATGCCCCTCGGAAACTGTAAATTCTTCTCCCTCTTGTTCATAAGTGCCCTCAAGCAAATCAACAGCACATCCCCCACACGTCCCTTTACCCGCACAACTCGTATTCAAAAAAAGCCCCGCAGACTTCACAAGCTCCGTAATAAGCATAGGCTGAGAAATTGTTATATCTATTTTCCCTCTATGTGTTTCTATTTGTCCCGTAATATCCATCAAACAAACCCTTTTATTTATTGCTTTCGCTCATTCCTTATTCGATAATTCTACTTATATCGGAAAATCTTTATAGATTATACCAAAATTCGAGAGCTTCGGTAACGGAAGAAAATCCGTTTTCATCATCAATATCAAGAATCTCACGGATATAATTTACATCAAACTCGATATTGTCGGACATTACATCTCCTTTTTTCACAAAACGAATTTAGCTTTTAAAATTGCTAAAAGCTAAAAACAATTTTATACATTTTGCATTTAATTGTGAGATTTTATCGCACATCCAAAACATCGTCCAATTATTTTTTAGAAAATTTTATTGCCACAAAGCCCGCCCCGGAAATTAAACCCTCTATTGAACTCTCATAATTAATTGTATTATCAGGACTTGCAAACAAACACGAACGCCCCCCGATACACATTAGCCCCGCATGCTCTGCTATCTTTCGAGCCTCATCTATTGTATAAAATTTTGCGGAAGAATAAAAAGGATGTCCTTCTTTCGCTTCGCGGATATACTTTTGTCCCCATTCGCTATCTGCAGGAACAAAACCTAGAGCCAGCACTCCGCCCTTTCTCAAAACTCTATATGCTTCATAAAAACTGGCGACGGGATTATCCAGAAAACAGAGAGTTACGACCATAAGCAAGCCGTCAAAGCTATCATTCGGAAACGGCAAATTTTCCGAGGATGCTTGAATTACATTTATTCCGCGTTGGCGAGCAAACTCCAAAACATTCATAGATGGGTCGATGCCGAATTTAATTCCGAGAGCTTGTGCGAAGCGTCCCGTTCCGACACCTATTTCACACCAATTTTCATGTTCGACCTTAATAAGTTTTCTAAGGCAATCGAGTTCGATTTGAAAGATTATTTTCCCCTCGTCTGACTCGAACCAATCGTCATAGCGTTTAGCTAATCTATCAAAAATTTCTCCTGACATACTCAAAAACCAAAAAGTCGAGAATTAATTATTCGTAAAAAATACATTTTACACATTAATTTTTTGCAGGCAAATCCTGCGAAAGATGTTTCGTT
>CAZKNI010000233.1:0-4271 GCA_964554055.1 uncultured Phycisphaerae bacterium
CAATATGTAAATAAACACAAACAATAAACACAAAATAAGGATATAAATTTAATGCAAATATAATACAATTTACAAATATACAAATGATTCCTGCAAAATACATTTTTTCTGCGTCGTTGCGAGTCGCGACAAAGTCGTGGCGCGGCAATCTAATGTCTTGTAATTGCGAATGTTTTGAAATCCTATTTTGCAGGAGTCTTAATATACAATGAATGGGAGCAGTGCGATTTATTTGTTAGCTCCCAGCGTCTTTCGAGCCGAACCACCACCAGGGCCCGGAGCTATAAAGCATGCGCTTAAGCTCGCCACTTTGATACCATTTTACGTGTCCGTCCATATGAAGTTCATTACAGCCGGCATTTTTAGGCGGTTCATCGGGTTGACCTTGGGAATAGAACGGAAAGTGATTTCCATGCCAGACAGTGCTATTTGTAGATGTCTGTTCTACCTGATCGACAACAAGAATGCGCTGTGCTGACGGCACAGAGTAATGCACTCCCGCCTTGTCATATTCTCCGTCCTCATCGAGTTTAGCGGCAACATATTTACCCGACCAGCTATTAGGCCAAACGTTATACCGCATACCCGCAGCATATACATAAGATGTCGCAACTCCATAAGCAGGGTCCCATGCGTCGATTGCATTAGGATTTTGAGCTAAAAGAGACGGACAATAAAATACATCTCGGTGCAATCCGTAACTGAGATAAATATCACGTAATGTTACACTCATTCGAGTAGGCCAACCGCCAAGAGAATTACCCCTTTGCTCGATAAGCCAGCTATCGTAAGGTGGAAGCCAACCGTTATTATCCTCAGCGTAATTGTATATCCCGAGATAATATTGCTTTAAATTGCTTCCGCAGATGCTACGCCTTGCCATTTCTCGAGCACTTGACAATGCAGGCAGTAATATCGCAATTAACACCGCTATAATAGCGACTACGACAAGCAACTCAATCAATGTAAATGAGTTTTCCTTCATATTACGTATCCTTTAGCGTATTAATAGCGGAAGGTAGCTTACGAAGTTACCTTCCGCTTAATCTGCAACAGTCTATTTTTTGCGTATCAGACCAAACATTCCCAAAATAAGCAGTCCAAACGTTGCAGGCTCGGGAACATCAACGAGGATATCGTCTAAATAGGCTTCTCGGTAATTCTGCGAAAAGCTAAAATATATCTGTCCTAAATTTCCTGGTGTACCATAAAAGTCATAACCTGCGCCGCCATTATCATACAAAACGCCATCATATTTCAGCGTAAATTTTTTAGTAGCAGCATCTGCATAAACTGTAACTTCAGCATATCTGTCCGTAACGAAATTTGTAATGTCATACCAATTACTGCCGTCATGATATTTAATAGTCTGGTCATAAAACGAAAGATTGGGGCCTATAAGTGTACCGGTTGAATTGCGTAAATTAAAATTAAGTGTTCGAAATCCCTTATTGATATCTGGAATGTATGCTTGGAATGTTACAATCACTGATGTTTGGGGCGCGTAAGAAGCAGACAATTGACGTGCTCCGGCTCCTTTGAAACGAACTGCTTGATTTCCGCTATGTATCCACGAAGTCTCAGCTCCACTCGTTGTTTTGGAAAAGACCATAATGCTTGAAGCATAATCTTCTCCGGTTTCCCATACAGATGAATCAGGGTCATAATCTCCGGTAAAATCAGGAGTAGCTGGAACACTCTCGAATCCGTCTTCGAGCAGCGAGCCGTAAGCTTGAATACAAAACATAATAGTAAAGCCAATTAACACAAACATTTCTTTTCGCTTTTTCAACATTTTTTCTCCTTTCAATTAAAAATCTAAATTATAAAACCTCTATTCCTTTAAGAAAGACGCTAACTTGTTTCTCTTTCAATCAGCTGAACGGGTATTTCTATTCGGAGTTGTTTCGCTGCTGGTTTTTTCGTCGCGTTTTTGTCTTTTTCGTAGTTTATAAATTTCATTAAAAGTTTTGCCGCTTCTCTGCCCATTAATTCCTTATCAACTGCCAAGGTTGTCAAGGATGGATTGATATGTGATGACATATCAATATTATCATATCCGACAACTGCAATATCTTTTGGAACTTCATAGCCCGACTTTCGAATGCTGTGTATTACATCGAAGGCGAATCCGTCATTAGCACAAAAAATAGCTGACAATTTCGGGGTTTCTCGCAACAATTTTTCTATTGCTTCTAATCTGTCTTGCTCGGTAGGACCGCAACGAACAATATTAAGCGAAGCATCGGGTTTTTGTTTCAAGAATGTCGCGAAACCCGCTAAACGAGACTCGAAATTGTAATCCTTCCATTTTCCTAAAATCATTGCAAAATTTCTATGTCCTTTATTGTACAAATATTCTCCCGCTTGCCAGCCTCCCTGATAATTGGATGAAAAAACACAAGGAATATCTTCCGGTGTTTCATCCACAACGACAAGCTGAGGACATTTTTCATATAGCCATGAAAGATATTTCCTATCCATAACACCCAATATCAAAATGCCATCGAGTAGCCCTTTATTCAACGCTGAAGGTAATTCAAAATCATTTATTTGTTCTGTGTCGATAGAGGAAAGCAGAATGTTGTAATCATGAACGAGTAACTCGCTTTCGATACCTTCGATAATCCGAGAATAAAACATATCCGAGCGAACTGTTTTGTCTGAGCGTTTTCTGATAATCAAGCCGACAATTCCTGTTTTTTTAGTACGAAATGCTTTAGCTAATGCGTTAGGCTGATATTTTAATTTTTCTGCAGCTTGAAGAACTTTTTTTCGGGTAGCTTCGCTGTGACGGTCGCTTCCTTTTAATATTCTCGAGACTGTCATATATGAAACACCGGTGTAATGAGCGATGTCTTTTATTGTTGTTTGCTGTTTCATACGAATTGCCTTGAAAGTCTATGTTAACATTAACATCAAGTTATGTTAATGTTAACATGCCCAAAAATATTTGTCAATACCTTTCTTGATTTTTTGTCCTGTTTGATGTAAAGTAGCAGCTATTTGGGAGATGAAATTATGAGACATACAACACAAATTTTAAAAAGGCATCCGAAAAATCCTCTTATTCACACAAAAGATTATCCGCATCTGGCACAAATATATAATCCGTCGCCCGTGATATATGATGGCAAAACGATTTTGCTTGTTAGCGTTGTCGAGCATACAGCTACAAGGGGAATTGGCAGAGACGTCGGACAAACAAGAGTGGCTGTAAGTGATGACGGTGTACGCTTTACGCTTTCGGAAGAGGATTTTATTGGCGTACAAAGTGACGAGTATCCCTGGACGCTGTATCATCACTTTATTGATAATCGCGTTACAAAAATCGATGACACATATTATATCATAACTCCTGTAATGGTAGCAGGATATGCTTCGCCTGTCGGCATGCTCGGTAGAACGAAAGATTTTAAGACTTACGAGCGAATTGCGATAATAACTCAGCCTCAAAATCGCGGCGCTTCATTGTTTCCAGAAAAAATTAACGGAAAATATTATAAATTAGACCGTCCGGGGGCGGGTGAAGGAGGATTCGGTGAGATTTGGATAAGTGCATCGGAAAATCTGATTCATTGGGGCGAATTTCAACCTATTTTAGCTCCTAATTATCGATTCTGGAACTCTCAAAAAATCGGCCCTACGCCGCCAATAAAGACAGAGCGGGGCTGGCTTGTTATAATTCATGGCGTCTTTATTCCTGCGGGCAATGCTACATATTACATCGGTGCGATTCTCCTCGATTTGGACGAGCCTTGGCGTATTATAGGCAAAACGAACAGCTATTTGCTCGCACCGGAGACGGAATACGAGCATCACGGAAATTGCAATAATGTTGTTTTTGCCTGTGGAGCTATTCCCGATTACGAAAACGATATTCTCAAGCTATATTACGGTGCATGCGATTCGTGCGTTTGTTTGGCGGAAGGGTGTTTGAGTGCAATAGTGGATGCTTGTGTCAATAACTTATGATGATTTTGAAAGTTTTGTGCTTTGTGTATGAATTTCGTTGCCGACGCCGGCGCTGTAATTGCAAGCGTTTACGTTGTGGATTTGCAGTATTTTTTGATAAATCTGAATTTTTATGAAAATAATTCTTGACACTGTATTTTTTATTTTTTATACTTGATATAGAGATGTGAATTGGTTTTCCGCTCCCGTCTATAGTTAGGGTCAGAATTAGAGTAAGGAAAATCAAGAAGAAAGGGAAAAATGAGCAGTAGGAAGGGTCGAAATATTTGGGAAGGGGAAAAGAAGGTTAACAACGA
>CAZKNI010000234.1:0-3102 GCA_964554055.1 uncultured Phycisphaerae bacterium
AGGCTTGTAGCTGACGAAGCTTCGTCAGCTACAAGCCTATCAGCTCTTGAATTCTCCCGTGCAAATATGACAGCTTTTTGTGTCTTTCGAAAACGATAAACAGGCTCCGCCTGCGCTCGTCATTGCGAGTCCCGAAGGGACGAAGCAATCTCTCTTCTTCTCAATCATCAATTCTTTATCTTTCCTCACGCTGCGAAGTTTCGCGAAGCGAAACGAAGCGCGAGAACGGGCTGTGCCCGTGCCTGCCAATTCACACACCCAAATCATATCAAACAAATTCTGTGAGAAATGCAGCTTAATACGCTTACAAATCCGCAAATGTATAAAAAGGCAAATTACAGCTGACAATGTAACTCAAAACTTTATCCAATTTCTCGGGCGAAATGTGATTTGCGTCGCTATAATCTTGAATTGAATGAGCGTAAAAGACGATTATCGAATCTTCCGGTACGAGCTTGTCTATAAGCGAAAATATTTGTTCGCACGAAAGCCCCCCGTTGTCGTCTATTCCGACACTTTTTAGGCAATGGAGCGACTTTAGCGATTTCAATGGCATTAACACATTTTTCAAATCTCTTCCAAAAACTCCTGTTCTAAGATTGCGAAAGAATTTTAACAATAACTCGTCTGTTTGTTCTGTTCTGCTGCTTACCGGATAAGCGAAACAACTTTCAGGGTCATTTATTCCTGCTTGTCTCATCAATTTTATTGCCGGCATTATCTCTTCTTTGACATATCGGCTTGCTCCGAGTGTTTCAATTGCCTTAACTGCATCTCGATGCCTCAATCCGTGCGAGCCTATACAATGACCGTCATTTTGAAGGATAAGCAGTTTATCGATTTCATCTTCGGATAATTTGTCGAATTCGCTAATAAAAAATGTCGCTCTGGCATTGTGCTTTTCAAATATCCAGCGAGCGTTAACCCATTGTTCAACAAATCGGTCGTCAAAACTCAGAATAACGCCGGGAGATTCTATCATATTAGCTTTATCCAAAATATACTCTCGCTAACAGCAAATCGCCTATATATTGAATTCGATTATATATCTTTCCATTGGATTCTATTTGACAGTAAAATCGCATTCCTTCTTTCCAATCGGGATTATATTGCTCTATCCATTCGCCTGTCATTATCCAAGCTTCGTTATCGCTAACATTCGCAACGCTAAAATTTCCCATTCTCGCATCTTTAGCGGGAAATACGACTTTTTCCGTTTTCTTTATCAGCGATAAATTGTCCGTATCGACCTTTGCGATAAACAACGGCGCTCTGCTACGAAACACCCCGTTGCTCATCTCATTGACGCGAGTATATATCAAATACAATTCATCATTCCATTTAAGCCAATGCTGTTGTGTATTTTCCGTTTCTATTTCTGTTCCGTCGTCCCATCTCCAAACGTCTATCACATCCCAGTTTATTCCGTCCTTGCTGCTCGAACAATACATTCTGAAATCTTCGCAATCGCTGCGTATCGTCATAAAAAAACATCTGTTAAATTCAATTATCGAAGGTTCGTGCAATCCTCCTTGTTTATCGATTCCTATAAGTCCGCCTATTCCCGATATAACGAAATCTTTTCCGTCGAATTTGCAAATCAAACTCGTAGCGCGATTAAATTTTATTTCCTTGTGTTTGACAACAGCGGGCAACAATATTGTCCCGTCGGCAAGCTCGACGCATTGATTACACGGCTGAACTAAAATATCAATAATTCCGCTTTCCGTAACGTTTTTAGCAACAAGCATCTCCCGCCAATTACGCCAATCACCTTTATCTTCATCAAAAACGGCAAAAATGTTCTTTCGCTCCGCAAGCCTATCATACGCTAACGCTTCTCCTTTTATTCCAGCGTCAAGATTTTTATCGCGAGAAAACACCGTATTTCCGTAACCCAATAAAGTATCTGTTCTGCGATGATAAAATGGCGCAAGAGTAGGCGATTCAAACGAATCGTCATCATACGCAATTTTTTCAAGCCCCAAACTCTCTGCCGGTAGCGACCAGCTTTTTCCGTGATTAGACGTTCGCAAAATATGCATCGGCCCCAAATCATTTGCTACTTGCTGGGTAATATGAAGAAATACATCGGAACTCTTTGTTTCCTTATTTGGAACAACGCACATCAAAGGCGAAAACCAACATTGATTATTTCGTCTGCCGTTAAGAATGATTTCTGTTTGTATATCTTTTATACTCATTGACGTTTGCATTATTCGCATTCAAGCAATGCGGGCGTTAAGCCTGATATTTTCAATTTATTACCCGTTATCCGTTCACGCGTAATCAAGTTTATCATCTTAGCTATTTCGTGTCCTTTATATATTATTGCAATTTTCTTAGGTTTCATCGTATAATTTGCAATATTGACAATTAATTTTCCTTCACACTTAGCTGTTCGCCATTCAATTCCTTTTGCCAACTTTCCGCTTTGCACATCTTTCAATATGAGAACTGTAAGCCCCATATTTCTTAACAGTGCAAATATATTTTTTTGCAATTCGTCATCGCTGCCGAGATTATACAAATTAGCTTTGTTCAAAATATTTTCTCTATATCGATTTATCGTCTCATTGAACGGCAATTTATGCTCGTCAGCGACAAACACCTTTGATTTGTCCGATGCCACGATAGCGATTTTTCCGTTAGCGTCAACATAGTCGCTTAGCTTTTTCACTGTTTTGGGATATAAACATTCTGTTTCCGGAATGAATATCACTTTAAACTTATCCGCTTTGCCTTCCGCTACTTGTTTTTCCGAGACAAATCCGACACTCACGCCAGACAAACTCAACGCACGATAAGTTTTCAATAAAGCTTGCTTATAAATCTCAAGCGAATGCACAAGGGCAGGATTAGAATAGAGAATTGCAACTTTAGGCGTAACATTTTGCAATGCTGTTATTTGCTTGTAGAGGCGATTTAAATCCAATGCCGTTCTACCGACAGCTAATAAACAATCGGGCCTATATTGAAACAGCTCATATCCTCCTCGTTCCCAAAGCCAAATTGTAGAAGCGCTTCTTCGATGAATTGCTCCCTGCCAAAGCACCGTTCGAACATGCTCCGGCCTCATTCCATCATAACGTCCTCTATCGT
>CAZKNI010000235.1:0-6484 GCA_964554055.1 uncultured Phycisphaerae bacterium
CCCTATCGCTAAAAGCCCAATCGTTGTAGGCTCAGGCACTTGAGTCAGCATATCCTGATAACACGGGCTTGACAGGCTTCTCAAGTTAGCATAAGACCCGTTACCCGTCAATGATGCCAACCAGCTGCTGGCCAATCCCGGATTCGCCAACGTAGAAACATCAGCATAGAAATCGCCACTTGCTATATTATAACCGTTTGCAGGGTCCTCATAAACGATTTCCCAAATACAAACATCAAAAGCACCGGCAGCTGCATTCTGTGCTGCGGTAAAAGGCCCGTTTCCTACCCAACTCGGGTCGAAATAATTCGCCCAAAGTTCTCGAAGCAAATTAGCCTTTGTCATGCCCATCGGGCCATACGGGTCGGGGCCATTCTCCGGAAGAATAACGTTATAAGTCGCATAGCTGCTTCTCGGAGTATATTGATAGATGTCCATACAAAAACCGAAAACGGTATTATGGCCATCAGACCAATAATTCCCTTCTCCCGTACTTCCCGATTTATCAAACATATACACACCTGCATAAGCGTGTACGTGTTTAATAGAGCTACCGTTATTGTGATAAACATCGACCAAATCTTTAGCGCCATAGCCTACATGCTTGATGTTTATCGTGCTAGCCTGCACATTGGCAACAGCTAAACCAAGTAAACCGATTACTGTCCAAATTGTCAAAATACTTTTAATCTTCATTATATCTTCTCCTCTTCTAAAAGCTTCTACTACAAATTCTCACATACATTTGAATAGCATTTCAATCTTGTCGAGATTAACATAACTTATACGAAACGCTTTTTGCTTCTCCCGAACATCCAATAGCCAACTATTCCGAGCATAAGCACGATTGTAGATGGCTCGGGAACGGGAGCTGTCTCGACAATCAACTTTGCCCCGTCATTATAGAAATGACAATCAGGGTCAAACCCCATCGCAAATCGTCCGTCGAGTGCATAAGCATTTAAAGCTACGATTTGCTCGGGAGTAAAGCTGAAAGACAAATCCTGAGGCGTAGCTGGCAAATTACGATACACTTTCAGCAAAACACCCTCTCCGGCAAAGTTATCGCCGCCCTGCTGGTTATCACGATACTGCTTAACACCTAACCGAGCATCATCGAGCAAATGTATATACAATACATTAGGCTCGTTACGCCAGTTACGGATATTCTCAAAAGAAAACGTCGCTGACACTGCTACTTCACCGTTGATATCCCAAGGTGTATCTATGCCCCATGTGTAATATTTATGATGATCCAAATCATACAAATCTGCAGGAGTTGGAACCAATTCATAAATATCCGCATAAGCGACAGAGTTGCACGTAAGCAATATCGCACAGACACCAGCTATTGTTATTAACATTTCAAATAAGTTACTTCTCGACCAATTCAGTTTCATATTTTTCTTCATTTTCCTCTCCTTTTTTCTAAAACTTAACCCAATTTAACCTCACTCGACCTTCGTTCCCTAAAACTCATTTATGCATATTAAACTCCCCTTAAAACCTTACAAAATCGTTCATCTCATTCCTTGCAATTTACACAATCACGCTTACATAGCTATCCTCCTGCGTTTATGTACTAAGAACAAACCTATACTCAACAACAATATCGTTGTAGGCTCGGGAACATCAGGGCTCACCGTCATACCCGAAACTTGTACGCCCTTGCCCAGCCAAATATCTCTACCGGCATAAAGCTGACCGTTAATTTGACTTCCGCTATCGATACTTAAATTGCGAAAACTAATAAAATCGGCATCAGCTATGACATCATTGTCAAGAGATATCGTCTTTAACGATTGAACCGTAAATGCCCCGTCTCCTACCGACTGAAATTTCACTCCCGCATCAGCTCCCAGATTACCCGCTACATTTATCAACACATCGCCACCGCTCGTATCCGCTATAACTTGAACATTATCGTCAAACCATACTTTCGCAAAATTGTAAGTACCCGCTGAAAGTCTAAGCACAGCTCCCTTATCAACACTCAATCGCCTATAATCTCCCGGTGCCAAACTGTTATCCGTATTCGAGTGATAATATATATTCTCCTTGCCATACTTAAAATTAGGCTTTGCCCTCATTTCTGTTGTCCAACTATTTATCTCGACGTTACCTTTTGAAATCGTACCGTCAACCTTCGAACTCGAGTGTATCCAATAATTCGTCCCGTAAATCACATCACCGTGTATTACGGATTTAGAATTTACGCCAACCGAATTATTAGACCCTACATCACCGAAAACCGTAACATATCTGCTGATATTGATTTTTTCGTTCGCTTTCAAAGCTCCTACTTTAGAGCCGCTACCTACATATAAACTCCCGCCACTATCGATAGACATCACATTGGCATTAGAATTTATGCCTACACTTCCGTGCGATATGATTCTTCCCGTCGCACTAAATTCACTGCCAGCGGAAAATTTAGCTCCCGAGTATATCGCACCGTCAACTTTGCTTCGGGAATTAATCCACATATCCCTCATTGACCCGACATCTCCGGAAATAATTACATCTTTGGATACGCTAAGCTTGCCTCCCGCAAAGACTGCAAAATCATCTACATTCAGATTAATAGTGCTCGCAAAACTTCCAAGGCTAAAAACACTAAAAACCAATAACGACAAATAGAAAATCTTTCGACGCTTCATTTGTTTTTCTCCTTTTTTGTACCCAACCATTCTTCAGTTCCACACCAATACCGGTCAATTTAAACTTAAAATACAAAATCAACAGATGCAAATCGGGGCATCAATTTATTTGAGAAAACTTAATGATTATGCAGAATAAAACAGAACTGTTTTTCCCGACTGGAAACGAATTTCCGATAATAAGACTCCTACGAAATATGATTTCAAAACACTTGCAATGACGCAGAAAAAATGTATTTTGCAGGAGTCATTTCCGATAATTCAAAAGGAAAAAGGAGAAAAGAGAAATAATAAGTAACGCAACCAAAACGCCAATAAACGCAAAAACAACGTTTTCGCAACAGATTTCAAAACATATAACAAAACACGCTTTTTCCGAAACGAAAACGTGCTTACAAGCATTTTCGTTATGAGCTAGGAATATTCTTTGATTTGACTTTTTCGCATTCTTTTATTTTATTCTGAATCTCATAACACTTAGCAACAAGCTCTTTCCACTCATTTCTATCTATATCTTTTTTCCCGAATCTAACATTCAAATATCTATCGGTCAGCAATTCCATTTGTGGCTTAATTTGTGGATATCGTCCGATAATCCTTGTTGCAAACTCACTCGCAGTCTCATTAGGCCTACGAGCTAATCCTCTGGGTATCATCCACAGCAACAGCTTCCGATAAAACTCTACGGGGCATCTCCAAGCGGGACCGAATTTTTTCTGCCACCTCTGCTCAAATATATCGTGTACAGCCATGCTCAAAATATGCAACACTTCCCAAAATATACGAGCCAATAATATTACAAGCGACACCAATAATATTCCGACAATCCAATGCAAGAGCTGAAACCATACCGAACCGTATTTCTGGTCTTTCACATAATTTATAAGCTTTTCAAAAAACTTCTTTACATTTTCGTAACGCTCACTCTTGTGCGTACCTAACAAATGTTTTTGCACCTTTGTAACTATTTTTTTAGTCTTCTTCAAAGCTGATATCTTTTCTATCCAATTAAACTTTATCAAATCTATAAAATCCCAAAACGGTTTTGCAAAAAAACTTTCACTTGCTAACAAAAAACTATCTCTGTCAACAGGCGTCGGGTCATACCGTCTCCAACCTTTATTAGGAATATACACTTCAACCCAAGTGTGCGCGTCGCAATTTCGAATTACATAATATTTGCCTATATCGTTATATTTGCCACCTTTAAAACCTGCTACCAATCTCGCATTAAGTCCCGCAGCTCTAGCCAACAACACCATTGCAGAAGCGAAATATTCGCAATGACCTTTTTTCCTACGAACAAGAAAATCCCAAACAGGCTCTGCTTCGGGATTCACATCACTGTTATCAAGAGAATAATGAAAATTCGTCTTGAGATATATTGCAATTTTCTGAGCTTTCTCTTCCGCAGATAAATCCCCGATTTGTCGCCCACCGAGATAGGGAATACGCTTAAGAAAGTCCTTAAATTTATCCTTATCTATAACTCTATTCGAAACAGGCTCTGCCACATCAAATCTTTCACCCAATATAGCCCTGTTAGGACGGACAATACCGACTCGAGCATTAAGCTGATTACGACTAAAAATTTTCGACGAAATAGGTATAGGTTTAATTGTAATATGTATTAAAGGTTCCGACCATAAACGATAATGAAAGCCACGTTCGGGATACGATGAATAAAGTATTACATTATCATAAGCATTATACGTCAAATTCATCTGCTGCGACGTTAAAATGGCAACGGGCGTACCCAATACAAACAAATTTGTTGAAACGGGCTTTTGATAAAATATATCCCAGCGACACAATTCATCCTCGGGCACCGTCGGCTTACGTATAACGACTATTTCGGGATAAGCTACAATTTGACTATTATACCTGTCCGGGTGAATAGCTATCCATTTCCAATTATTATTGGAAAATTCATATCTTTGATATACATCGCCGCGAAGATACAATATCCCTTGATAATTAGATTTATGCTTTTTCAAACGAGAAAGTTTAGCTCTTATAACGGGTGTTTTATCTTTTAATAAAACACTCATCTCTCCGAGAATGAGTTTTTGACTAAAACCTGTTATCGTTGGACCTGACTTTTGTTTCATTCCGGATATAAGCCACGCAGGAGATTCTCGCGGAACAAGTGTAAATATTATAAAGGCAATTATCCCCGTTACAATGAGTACGGGAACATAAGAGCCAAACCCGGGCATGCCATCTAACACCGAAACAATCACCGAAGACGGATTACTTGCGTCGCGATGCAAAAGACATTCTCTAATCAAATGCATCTTATAGATGCAATATCCGCCTATAACAATATACACGGATAAAATAAATATATATTCCCCTGTTATTTTAAGAGCCCCTCCCGCAATAATCGCCATTACCGACAAGACCATTAACTGGGCATAATCATGCAACTTGCTAACAGAAAACCCCTTAACAATAATCAGCGCAGAGATAAACAACGTCAATGCAATTCCCGCAGGAACCTTTAAGATAAACACCGAAAACAACAATGCTAATATAGCAACAAGAACTAATATCAATACCAAAAGACGAGGAAGAGATATCGACTTTCCTACTCTAAGCCAACAAAAAAATAACGCTATACAAAAAAATACAAATATTCCGGTTGCTTGCCCGATATACCGACTCATCATCGTATATATCGCAAGCACCGTATTGATAAACACTAAACCTGCAAGTTCCTTGTGCCTGCCAACAATTTCCATATGATTACTCTAAATCAATCTTCAAAAATTACAAAATCAAATTCCTTGTATTTTTGAAAACATCAAATCCCAAACACTTCTATTTCGAAAAATAACTTCAAGTTCGACAATCCTCACAACCGAACATTAACTCGAAAGTATCTCGGGCGGAGTAAACAATTTCTCCCACTCTGACGAACCGTAAACAAATAGCTTAACAGCGCCCACATCTTCCGCCAATCTTTCCAATACCCAGCTATGTTGTTCGTTCATGCTCACAACAATACATCTGCCACGCCAAGCTGACCCGAAACGCATCGATGTTACCGACTGTCTAAGCGTTTTATCAAACTGAGGCGAGACTTCACTCAAAAGCCTTAAAATTCTGTGCTGACCGTCTCTACCCGATACGGGCGGAACAACCCTTGTATGCTCACCGCTACAAACCAAAGCTGAACGATAGCCCGATTCAAGATTATGGCACAAAAGAGTTGCAACAAAGCTAACCATATACTCGAACGCATCTTCATCTTCTTGTTTTACTTTCGGAACATACGTATCGAAAATAACGGTTATACGCATAGGGGAAAACTGTGTCATCTCACGGACAATTAATTGCCCGACACCTGCAGAACGACGCCAATGTATTAATTTCGGATTATCGCCCTGACGATACTCTCGTATGGAATAAAACTCATCGCTACTTCCAAGCGCACGAGAATGCGTATCCCCCGCAAAAAAATCCGATTCCCTACCGCGAGCGAAGGGCCTGCGTGTCAGACGACCCAGCGCAGGATATACCGCAACCGTATCTTCCGCAACGAGCGTATTAAAACGCATAATTAATCCGAACGGATATTTGCTTGCTATTCTAATCCCTCTAAACTCGAGATTTCCGCGTTTGCACGGAACAACGGAAATCTGAAAAGTATGCTTACTCCCAGCTGGAATATAAGGAATATAAATTCTCGGAACACCTAAAACATTACCTTCCGTTATAATATCTGTTATACGCAACGAGTAACACGGAGAATGTTTCCGAAGATTCCTTATCGTATAAGTTATCATCATAGGTTTGCCAACTATACCCGTATCGGGAAC
>CAZKNI010000236.1:0-3546 GCA_964554055.1 uncultured Phycisphaerae bacterium
CGTCGATGCGCTTAGGACAATTGGATTTAATGGCCCGATTCTTATTATGCCGGGCGATAAAGGTGTTGAAGAGCGAGTAATTATTGCGGTAGCTGAGCGTTTTATCAGAAAACGTGCCGATATGGTTTTCGTTACGGGGTCTAAGAAGCAAAACCCTTCATCGGGAAGAGTTGTTATTAATCCTGAAACAAAACAGATTCTCGGAAATGTAGAAGTTCGCGATGTTCAGCGGGCAAAAATAGTCGAGGAGCTTTATAATTTCGCTAAGCGAACAAGAAGCGAATACATTACATTTGAGCAAGTGTTAAAAATCGGGAAAAAATATATCTCGAACGTTGATAAGCTTATTAAGGCGTTAGGAGATATTGCAGAGCGATTCCGGAAAGTTAATAAGCTTGATAAACGCAAAGCTATTGATTTATTTTCTCCTGACAGAAGAGTAATAAGATTTGGAGGAAGGGCTTTTTCCGCTGATGAAATAGAGGCAAATTCTCCGACTGTAAATTTATCATTATTCTTTGCAAAAGACGAATTTTGGCATCAAATGTTGGGGGCATTAAGTAATGATAATGCACAAGGTGAGTATTATCTTACGGACGTTATTACGATGTCAGCGGAAAGCGGATGGGTGATTTGCCAATATAAGATATCCGATCCGTCCGAAGTGATGGCGTATAATTCGCCTGATGAACTTGTGAAGATAGAAGACACATTAAGGCGGAAGAAGTTGGCTAACAAGCTTCGTGCTTCGCAAGCTAAAAATAATGTATTGTCCGTCATAGCGGATATTCCGGAAAGGGTATTTCTTCCTGCGGGGCGTTGGCTTGAATTGTTTGAGTCGTGGCCTGTTAAGTTGAGGCGATTGTTTTCGGAGATATATGGCTGTGACAAAGCGTTACAGGAAAATCGGAAAAGAATATTTATTCGTACTTTAAGATTGTTCATACGTCGATATGGAGCTGACAAAAAAGTTGTTATCGTTCGTGCACCCGGCCGGATTAATTTAATGGGCAGGCATATTGATCACAGAGGCGGCGCTGTCAATGTTATGGCGATAGACCGTGATACGATTTTTGTCGCTTCTCCCAGAGAAGATGACCGTGTGAGATTAGCAAATATTGACCCTGCTCGTTTTCCCGATAGGGAATTTGCCATAAGTCATTTGTTAGGAGAAATGGAATGGCAGGACTGGGTGAGTTTTGTCAATAGCGAATATGTCAGGCGTATTTTGGCACAAAGCAGAGGCGATTGGAGTAATTACGTCAAAGCTTCGTTATTACGTTTACAGCAGAAATTTCAGCACATACGTATAATGGGATTTGATGCAGCTGTTGGCGGAGATATTCCGATGGCAGCGGGTTTATCGAGCAGTTCCTCGCTTGTTGTAGCATCCGCTGAAATAGCTGTTACGTTTAACGGTCTTGATGTAAATCCGAGTGAATTGGTTGACCTTTGTGGCGAAGGCGAATGGTTTGTCGGTTCGCGCGGAGGAAGCGCGGATCATGCCGCTATTCGTATGGGCAAAAGGGGACAAATTGCTCATGTGAAATTTTTTCCGTTCGAAGTTTCAGAAATTTATAATTTTCCTAAGCAGTGTTGTTTGGTCATAGCGAATAGCGGTATAGATGCAAATAAAAGCACGACAGCTCGCGATAAATTCAATCAGAAAGTAGCGAGTTATGAATTTGGATTTATGTTGCTTAGAGATAGAAATGAACAACATCAACACATGCTTGAACATTTGCGGGATGTAAATCCTCGTCGATTAAATTGTAAAGTAAGCTCGATATACGAAATGCTTTTGACTGTTCCGACGGAATTTTCGCCTTCTGCGCTTTATGAGTTGCTTTCGTTTCGACATCAATCCGAAATCGGTCGAATTATTTCTTCTCATCGTCCGCCCAAGCGGTATCATCTTCGCGAAGTATTGCTATATGGAATTGCAGAGTGTGAGCGGAGCAGGCTTGCGCCTCGATTGCTTTCGGAAGATAAAGTTGAAATGTTCGGACAATTGATGTCTATAAGTCATGACGGCGACAGAGTTGTGCAGTTTGAGCGTGTTGATGGAAAATACAAGCCTCGTCGATATCGTTATGATGTTTCCGATGCTGTATTGAATCGATTATCCGATGACTTGGCCAGTCAAGACCCTCAACGGGTTTTGAATGCTCAGCTTTATATGCAGGCGGGAGGCTATCGTTGTTCGACTCCTCAGATTGATATGATGATAGATATTGTAAAGAATATTCCGGGTTGTTATGGCGCTCAACTTGGAGGAGCGGGTCTTGGCGGGTGTATTATGATTCTTGTGGAACATTCAAGCTGCCAGAAAGTTGTGAGAAGCTTGAAGAAGCAATATTATCAGCCAGCGGGAATTTCTCCTATGATACACACATGCCAGCCGGTTGCGGGTTCTTGTATGTTGAGCGTTTGATTGGCAAAAATTTGAAATAGCGTATAATATTATATAGATATGTGCTAACATCAATGCGAATTGATGTTACGTGCGAGCTGTTTTTCTGTCGGATTGTTTTTTAGGCATTTGAGGGGAGCATAAAATGGAATCGGAAAAATTTGAGTTGACGGATGTCCAAAAGCGTGCATTGTTGAAACTTGCCCGCTCCGTTGTCGAATCGAAAGTTTTAGATAAAAAAGTTGATATTCGGTTTCCCGATGACCCTGTTTTGCATCGGAATTGTGGATGTTTTGTAACGCTTCACGTTGACGGTAAACTTCGTGGGTGTATCGGGACATTTGTTTCGGATAAGCCTCTTGTCGAAACGGTGTGTGAAATGGCGGAGTCAGCTTTGAATGACCCTCGCTTTGTAAATCAGCGTATTCGCCCCGATGAGCTTGATAGGCTTGATATTGAGATATCGGTTCTCTCTCCTCTCAAATTAACAAAGGACCCTCTTTCGCTTGAGCTTGGGAAGCACGGGATATATATTCGCAGGGGGTTTCAGAGTGGCTGTTTTTTGCCTCAGGTAGCTACCGAAACAGGTTGGACTAAAGAAGAATTTCTTTCTTATTGCTGTTCGCATAAAGCATCTTTGCCCGCTGATGCATGGAAGGACCCGAGCACGCAGGTATATTTATTTACAGCTGATGTGTTTAGCGAAAAAGAGTTGTTCGCTAAATAATGATTATTATTATCATTTATCAGTCTTTTCGTTTTTACGTTCATTGTACGCATGCTGATAAGGAAAAAATTGCGCGGTTGAAAAACGCGGAATGTATCAGACGAAAAGTGGGGTATCCGAGTTCTGTTGAGTTGCATGATAACAAAATCTTTACGGTATATTATCAAGTAGAGAAAAACGATGCAAAGCCTTGTCTGATGGGTACTTTCCGGGAGCTTTAAGATTTCTTGTTCCATCTTAGGTATATGAAGGGGGGCAATCACAGCATAATTGCAGTGTGAGGGTGTTCGTAATATCAAAAATGTTGCTTATAGGTGATTGTATATCTTGACGGTATTGTGAAATCGCTATATGATATGTGTTAATGCGAAGGAATTTTCGGGGCCGTAGCTCAGTTGGGAGAGCG
>CAZKNI010000237.1:0-4050 GCA_964554055.1 uncultured Phycisphaerae bacterium
TGGCTATTGGACGGGGATGAGTATATCAACCGATACAAGAAGCACTCCCACAACTGTATATTTTGCGACTCACGGACTAAAACATCATATATTCAAGAGCTATGATGCCGGCAGGTCGTGGGTATATCTTAGAGATAATGAGGGTGTGTTAATCGAAGGCAATACCGTAGCTGTTCATATAGCTAATCCGGATGTCGTATTTGTGAAAACGCTTAAAGGCAATTGGTTGATTTCGGAAAATGGCGGGAAGAATTGGCGGGATTTAGGAAAATGGGACATGATAAAAGGCGTTTTTGGTAATCCTAAAATCTTGCTTGCTGTTAAGGACAAAAAACTTTACCTAAGTGATAATCTCGGTCAATCGTGGCGTGTTTTGTATAAAGACAAGCCAATCGGATATCGATTTGCTGTCAATCCGAAGAACGGTAACGAGATTATGATTGCAACAGGAAAAGATATTTTATTGTCGAATGACATCGGAGAGCATTGGAAGCGAATAGGAAACTCGTTAGGCGCCGATTCTTATCTTGCGTTCGGATATTACGGGCGAATATTTGCGGGAACCGGCTGGTCGCCGACACGATTGGGTCTTGTCAAGCGAAGCTATTTTGATATTCGCATGAGCGATGATAAGGGCGAAACGTGGAAGACACTTATCGGATGTCGTTTTGTCGGATATGAGCTATTTGACAAGCCAAGTGCCTATCGCGGCGAGACAGCGAAAAAGCAGGACGTCTTCGACGGGGCTTGCTGTTATATTCAGGGGATTTTTCCCGACCCGTATCATCCGGGACGCATTTTTGTTCCGTCGAGCGGAAATGGCTTGTTCGTTGCGTTGCCTGCGGACAAGAAGTAAGAGAAATCGGCATTATTGGTTGCGGGATTGTCTCTGGCGGGCACGGGATGAAGAACGTACCTGCGAGAAAACTTTAAAAACGGGCAAAAGATTGTGCGAAAAAAGGAAGATACAGTCCTAATCAATCTTTTCCTTACCATTTCAACAGTATTTTGAAGATATCACCATCGGACTCTTTAAGAGTCTTATATGCATTTTGAGCATCATCAACAGGCATTTCGAGCGTCATATCACTATTGAGAATTGTATCCGTCCTGAATTTACCTTCAGACATCAGCTTTAATATTTTTTCCTTACCGCCAGGCCTAATTGCACAGGTCATTGAGATACGCATATTTTTTGTAAACCAAGGCTGATACCAATTGATAATTATCGGATACGGATAATCGCCTTGTAAATGAATTCGCCCGCCGTCATCGTCATTAGTCCATCCTCCGTTACGAAGATATTGATAAAGCTCGGATATTACTTTCGGATTACCGGAACACTCGACAATAACATCAGCTAAACGATTATTCGTCATCTGTTGAAGAATTTTTACGGGATTATCTTTTCGCGCGTCGATAATTTCATCGGCGAATGATTCCGCCAATTCTAATCGTTTGCGATTTATATCCATCGCAATAACTTTCGCGCCTTCCAGCTTAGCCAATTGTACCGCAGAGATTCCTATCATTCCCATGCCGATTACCAACACGGTTTCGCCAACATTAATTTTGACTTTATTTATGCCCTTTTCCGCAACAGCAGCCAAATATGCCAACACTGCCTGCTGATAGGAAACATTATCCGGAATCTTTGCTGGCGGGTCGAATGGAGAAGGTGCCGTTTTCTTGTTTTTTATTGCTAATCCACATTGTCCCCCCCATGCTGCACAATGATTAGGATAATATCTAACCTCATTAGCCATTACTCTATCACCTATCTGATATCCTTTAACGTTTTTCCCGACCCATACAATTTCACCTACTTCTTCGTATCCGGGAATCAACGGATACCACAATTGGCCACCAAGATGACCTGACAGTCCTGACCAAACCTTAAGTTCCGTACCGGTGCTTATCGCGCTATATTCCGTTTTTATTACGATTGTATCCTCATCTACCGGACACAATGAAATATCTTTCACTTCTGCGTGAGATGGCTGACTTACCACTATTGCTTTCGCTTTTTCGTACATCATTTAGTCTCCGCATTTTCTTATATTTTGCTTAACAACTCTTTTAGCGTATTTAAATCGTCATGAGAACCTTCAAATACATCCGATGCCTCTTCATATTCAATCGCATAAAATCCGTCATAAGTTTTATCAAGCAGCTGCAATATCGGGATATAATCGATTTCACCTTCGTTGATTCGACAATATTGCTTTTGACCGTTGACGGTTTTTACACTTTTAAAATGCGTAAAGACAACAGGAAACTTTAGTTCTTTCAGCGATTTCAAAGGGTCTTCTCCGTACATAAGAAAATTAGCGGGGTCGTAATTTACACCTATATTGTCTTCTGTAACACCGCTGAGAATACGATTGATTTGCTCCGCTGTTCTTGTTAAGCCACCATGATTTTCAAGAGCGACAGTCAAATTATATTTAGATGCATGTTTGGCAACTTGTTTTAATGCAGATGAAACCTGATTGTACACTTTATCGTCATTTCTATCCTGCCAACCTGCAAAAACGATTATTATTTGCGGGTTAAACTTTGCAGCTTTGTCTATCATTTCACAGCAAACAGCGATTTCTTTGTCAACGTCTTTTTCGACCATAAAATCACCGGCACTATTAAAACTTGCGTATTTTAGTCCATAGCTACTGACAAACCGCTTAGCTTGTTCGATTTCATCATCAGTCATATTCGGATTAAACATACCTTTCATATCTGCAAAAAATTGTCCGCAGATATACTCGATTTCGTGAGACTTTAGCCATTCACATTGTTTCTCCAACGGTGTTTCTCTAAATCCCCAAGGGGAAGACGTAAACTTAATTTTCTTCATAGCAAACTCCTGTAAAACCATTCTTAATGCTATCGATTCATATTTTCACAGCCGACACACTCTAATTGATTTTGCGATGCAATAACTTTCTGTATTTCTTAAGGGTTTGTTGAAAAGCTGGATAAATTACGTCATAATGCCACAGCTGAACCCATGTTGCATTCATTTTAACGGCAAAATCAAGTTGACGTTCGAGAGGATTATAATACGAGTGATACGAGCCCATTGGCCCCTCAAAAGCTATGCCAATTGCGTCTTTTTTGGCGTTTTTAATAATCGATATAAGCGGATGATTTGCATTGTTTAAGTTAACCGCGCCCAACCACAGTCCCATCGGTATAACCGTCGCACCTTTAACTTTTGCTCGTTGCAACGCATACTTTAGAATCGCTTTGCTTTCATAACAGCTTCTCCTCGGTTTTCCATCCGGTTGTATCCCAAAATAATCGGTAAACGCTAACCCTAAGGGAATATCGGGCAATGACTCGATAAACATATTTACACATCGCTTACAGTATTCAATGTAAATATCAGACGCTTCTTTATTCCAATTAAGTTTTTGAAATTCCTTATATTTACTCATTCCCACCGTCAGCTCCAGACCATTACCAAAAGGCCAACCGGTGATTGCAATATAGTATATCCTATCGCGGTGCGGATGATTGTAGATAAATTCCGAAAATCCGGTAATCGTTCTTTCCCATATTTTAAGCATATCTTCGTTAAGAACTCGTTTCCCTCGCACTATTTTCCAAGGAAGGTATGTCTTCACTTTTACACCACTAGGGTATGTATAAACAAAAGGTTTTATTCCCATTTTTTCATAGACCCATTTGGGAGCGTGAATTCCTGCCAGGATACTATACCCTATAAATTTTTTAGATTCGATAGCTTCCTTCATCATCCTTTCAAATCCCGGAAATCGTAAATGTCCGGGCAGAGGCTCCACCATCCGCCAGGTTACGTAATTTGCTACACCATCAACGTCATAGTCGAATAAATTTACCCTTTTACCTTTCTTAATGACCCAGTTACACGTATTAGTCAGAGCATATAGTCCCGGGCGAGGATACTTATGGAAAGCAGGTTTATGTGGAGCAATTTTAACAGATACACAAGCGCTATTATCAATCTGACGATGAATATTGTCTTTAAGTTTCATCTTACCCTTAGACGATTCAATCCCGGGCAAACAT
>CAZKNI010000238.1:0-6055 GCA_964554055.1 uncultured Phycisphaerae bacterium
CGAAGAATTTCGTGAAACAATCGCAACCGACTTTTCAACTCGTGAATATGCCCGAGGCTCACTCAGGCACGTCTGGCGCCAATTCGGATTCGCACCTTTGATACGAGCGAGATAATTATAGCTAGCCAACACGGTTGTATCTTCGGACACACAAGCGGAAGGCAATCGATAAAATCCCATTGGCTGATATTTCCCATTTTTCCAACCGCCAAACAATTCATAATCTTTTCCCTTGATAAGCCTCTTTCCATCATTTGCCTTTAACACAAATTGCGAACTTTCTGTCAGCAATATAATAGGATAATAGCCATATAATGTTTTTTCTCCTTTTGGATATGCATCATATTTCGGCTTTAAGAGTACAGGGAAATTTTTGAATTTATACTTTTCATTTTTTACCCATCGACCGGCAGATAGGTTAAAACTCTCCGATATTTCTTTACAATTCACCGGGTCGCGAAAATTCCAAGACAGCGGAATAACTTCAAGTCCCGCCTGCCTTATTTTTTGGTGAATTCTGCTGAGTGCATCTGCATATTTCCTTTCGTCTATTCGCCAATACGCTGACGACTGCAATAAGATTCCATTCATCCTATTATCACGACAGAGTTGGATATACTCGTTTAATCTATCGAAAAACTTTTCTATCGCACCCGCCCACAAAATTACATGTAAAAATCTATACTTATTGTCAGGCCAATCTATTACAATTTGAGACCGAACGGTTTTACCTTTTAGCTGTCGAATATATTCTTTAGCATAACATATTGCACGTCTACTTTTAGCTACTAAAAACGGAGCATCGTTTGAAATTCGCAGGATATATCCCTCTTCAGGCAATTCAAGGAATTTACGCTTAAGAATGCGCCGAACCCATTCCAAACAATCAATGCCCAACAATGTCTTTGCGACTTTCAATTTATTGTCAAACTCATCGTCAACTCTAACATTTCCTTTGTGAATATATATCTCTATTTTCGGATAAAATTTTTGCCGAACAAGTTCAACTCTTGGCTGCCAGCAACCTGTATTAGGCAAAATCCCTTTTAATATCAACAAATCATTTATTTCAATGCAACCTTTGATTCCTTCCGGCAACCCTATATTCAATTTAAGATATTTTGCTCCTAAAGGTACTTGTTTTTGACAAACAACATCAAAAAAGCCAGCTGGATTAGGGCTCACATATTTAACGAATTTCCCGATTACGATTTTATTCTTATTCAGCCATTCACTTCTAATAATCGGCAAAACGGAAATAGGTTTATATATTTTATGAACATTCAATTGGAACTCTATCCGAACCGTCCGCACGCCTCCGACATCAACTGCCGGCAACTTAACACTGTCTTTGTATCGTCCTTGAATCTCTTCATAAACTAAAATTTCACTTAAAGTCTGTTGCCTTTGGCGATGCCGTTTATCCAAACGAATAAAATATTCCATCGACGTATCAAATGGCGAAATTGTTTGTTGAAGCTTAAAAAACAAACGATTTTTGTTCGGAATAGAATTGAATTTTACAATTGTCCGAGGCAAAATCCGCTCTTTACCGTTTTCCGATTTATATACAATGTAAATATCGTCCTTATCGCAAATAATACGCTTTTGTTTCCACAATGCGCTATTAAAATCATACCTATCAAGCCGGACAATCGTCCCCTTAGCAAGGGCAAGAGGCTTAGACATCGACCGCGAATTCACTCCGCTTACAATCCGAAGGGGAATATCGACAGGAAAAGCAGCATTGACAAAACACAAAATTAATATCACGCCTCGCCCTAAAACTAACATCGCTTCCTTTCATCGAGTATTGCAACACACACCCACAATTTAATTGTCTTTAGCACCTTTTTGATTATTTTTTTGGCAAAAACGTTCGATAATTTTTGCAATCTCGAAACGTTTTTTTTCAAGTGATATTACCGATAGGTTACGAAAATCCACAATACGCTTCAAAATATGTTTTCCATCAAAATTATTCAAAATTGTCAGATATTCATAATCATCTATTCCCGCGCGTATCCCAGCCAATCTTATCGACGGAACGGGGGCATCTCCGGGGGGATACACCAAATATCCCTCGCCCCACCAATTATTCATTTGAGGACAATTATAAACATCATTCGTTAAAAACCAAAACCAGAGTCCGTCCCAATGCCAGCTACCTGTTATTCTTTTAGCAAACAAACGCCAAAATATCGAACGCAATTCAATAGGCCTGGCATCTATCGCTGTCCACTGATTTAATACCGTCCAACGTTCCAAAACACGTCCATTTTCTATTGCCTTGCAAATCGCCTTATCAACATCCCTACTCACTTCTACACCCGTTATCACAACATCAAACAAATCAGCTTGCTCTTCACTAAAATTACTTTTTACACATCCAGCTATTACAAGTTGACTGTCGAATTTCTTCACCGCTCGAATAAATTTTGATAAAAATCGAAGATATTCTCGTTTGTAAAGGGCATCGTCGGCAACAATT
Organism: uncultured Phycisphaerae bacterium; assembly: GCA_964554055.1. Lineage (GTDB taxonomy): Bacteria > Planctomycetota > Phycisphaerae > JAAYCJ01 > JAAYCJ01 > S014-18. Next base: position 2,492 of record CAZKNI010000238.1, read on the forward strand.
GCATATATCTTTCCTTTAACGCCGGAATCTCTATAATATGCTATTCGTTTCTTAAACGTTGTTAAAGCTGCTTCCAAATATTTCCTATCGCCTTTTTCATATTTTCGCCCGTTTGCATATTTAGGCCAATATCTACCCTCAAATATTATCATAGCATCACCGCCGGGCAAATACACAGCTGAGCACCTACGCCAATATCGCGAAATAACATCCGCTTCAAATGCTTTTTCATAATAGCTTATAACGGAAAGATTATATCGAGCAAACAAATCGGCATATAATCGTTCTATTCTACTTGAATATGCACATACATGCTTACTCGGATTTTGGCCTCTGCCATTCTTTATCATTTCGCCATAAATATCCGTAACATTCTTGAACGTGCGCGGGCTTGGCAACGAAAAATTAAAAACTCGCAAAACGATATTTATAGGAATTATCTTGCCATCGAGACCGAGCTTAACCTTTACATTATATTTGCCGGCTTCTCCATTTACAGGAACATAAAAGGTTATCCATATCCCTTGATTTTGCCTTTCCATAAGAGTAATCGGCTTAAACTCAATCAACGGGTCAGGCCAATACGACGGATATTCCTTAACATCTCTATCCGGAAATATTTTAGACGGCTCAGCCAGTTTGATATATTTACACAATCGAATTTCCGACTCAAAAGGACAATCGCTGATATAAACATTATTCAGCTTTACGCGCCTTTGTGAATTTAAGATTATTTGAAAAGACACATATTGATTCTTAGCGGAGCATATTTCAAAAGGCTTATTAACTCTTTTTAGCCGACTTAATCTTTCCATTTTACGGTGTACACCGCTCTGCCAATCAACCCAAACATCCGTATCGTTGAATTGTCCCAAATATTGAGCAGACCTATTTCGTGGAGCAGATTTAAACTCAGGCTTTTCTATTTTTATAAGCTGAGATATTTTCTCGACCGCAGATTTGATATTTCCATTGCTATAAACCGATAACACAACCGTAGCTGAAAATTTTGTATCAGGCGAGCCAAAAGCCAATTTATGCGGAAAAAACATTCCCGCTTTGCCAACATCATAATTTCTCACCAATTGCCTGCCTACGCCAAACTCGGGCGGCCAAGCAAAGTTGCCATATTCACTTATGAGCTTCGGAACAACGACAACAAGACCGAAATCTTTCATTCCCGCTGCATACCAAATTCCGGGCTTATTACAGGAAAATTTACCAAAAGGCTGATGTGCCAAATCGGCAACCTTACAAGAATGAATCGCTCCTGTCCTATCCGAATAACTAATATTCTCAAGCTTATCGGAAAAGTCTATAATCGGAGCAGCTAACACCCTCAAAGCCGGCTTATCAATAATATAAAAATCGTAATGGACGGAAACTATCGGATATTTCCTAAAAACCGTTATCGTTTTTCTAACATCAAAATACTTATTCTGCCAACGAACCGTTACGACAAACTTATCCTCTTTCTTCCGGAAATGAACTTTTTTAGTCTTCGCGAAACCTTCCAAGCAATTCATCCTGCTGCCATTTTCAACATCAGCTACAACTTGCACCGTCTCGATAAAATTCTTGTGATAAGCGTAAGACAAACCCGTAATAATAAAATTATGTTTTTCGTCAAAAGATACTCTAAACAAATCGGTCTCGACGATAAGCTTATCGGATAATCGAGTAACGCGAAAATCGCCTCCATAAACAGGACAAACTGCTACCGAAAACACTAATAAAATCAATACGAATCGCATAAAAATTCCTTTATGCTTTCAACGGAAGGCTATTTTACCGGAATTAATCGTCCTGTCCACCTACACGATATTTATTATCAACATCACCTTTAACGATACCCGCTGCGTGTCCGTCCATAAACAGCATATTCGCTCTGGCATCGTCGCTGTGCAGCTCAAAAGTATCGCTGCCATAAGTTCCCTGCCCTATAATTCTGCCAACATGAATAAAGCCAACCGACCGCTGAGTCTGCTCTTTGAGATTGTTTATCGTTACCGAACAATTATCACCCCAAGTGTGCACCGCCAAACCATCTCCCATAACAAACCTGACTGCTGGCATAATAACACGATTCGCAGAAAAATACAGGCTATTCGTCTGAGTAATAAGGTAATCCAAATACGCATTATACCCATAAGTAATATATGCATCGGGATTGATTACGGAATGAAACGTCGGACAAAGAAACATCGGACCGGACATAACACCGGAGCCATAATTATAGCTTCCGGGCAAATATTGATGCATCGTCCTTATTGAAAACCAAGAACCCTCATACTCATCAATTGCACTTCCCGCATAGGCTCGCGGAAATTGACCGTTATAATCGCCTGCATATTGCAAAAAAGCCAATCCCCACTGACGAAGATTACTCAAGCATTGCACCGCTCTGGCATTTTCCCTCGCCCGACCCAAAGCTGGAAGCAATATGCTTATCAACACTGCAATTATTGCAACAACAACAAGCAATTCTATTAAAGTAAACGCATTCCGTCTCATAAAATATCCTTTCAGCTTATAAGCTACAACGTGAGGCAATCAGCGAAATTGCCTCACGTAAAAACATCATACGATTACCTTCTCCGAATCAAACTAATGATTCCCAACGAAAGCAAGCCTATCGTTCCGGGCTCGGGAACATTCGTAAAAACATTATCGACATAGATATTTGCGCGTGGATTACTCGACGTATCATCGCCGGAATACCTTTCAGCATAAAACTTCATAACATAGCTGCCAGCTGACAAACCAACAGAAGCACTCAACGTATCTCTCGGCGTAGAATTGTTAACATACCAATCGGGATTATCGTTACCTGCAGAATTAAACGGGTATATTTTCATTACAATGCCGTTTTCGTTCCCGACAATGTCATAATGATACCATGTATTTACCGAAAGCGCCGTCGATGTCCATTGATAAGCCGTATTACCGCTAAACGAACCTAATATTCTAGCCTTGTGAGCATTACTTCCTCCCGCACAATTACCCCACATTGTTGCTTCTACTTTGTCTCCATTCGGAAGAATCAACACAAAACCATTTGGCCAAGATTGCCACGCATCTTGATACAGTTTCATATCATAAGTTACCCGAACATCACCGCTACCGGAATAATCTATTGTCATCGTTGACGTAATCCAAGCATGCTTATTGGCAACGCCTGTGTTCATTCTGATATCCGCAACACCGACACCTACGCTATCCCCGTCTTCGTCGTTGAAATAAATTTTCCCATGATTGTTGGAGTCAACATCTTTCGTCCATAAACTATTCGACGCAGCTGTGTTACTAAAATCATCATACTTATACATTGCTGCCTGCACAATATCAACTAAACCCAAAACAACAATGTTAATCAATATTATCATTGCCATCCTTCTCATCATTATTCTCCTTTCCTCAAAAAAGTAACCGAAATTAACCGTAAAACCACAATTTCCGTTTCTCACCCGTTTCATAAAAAATCTCCTTATTAAAAAAGTTCTATGACTCCTACAAAATATATGATTTTAAAACACTCGCAATGTCATCGCGAGCCAAGCGAAG